>JABWAQ010000082.1 GCA_013360945.1 Candidatus Brocadia sp. | reverse complement strand
CTGAAACTTAAAGAACTCGTTATCATCCCTCAACTTGCTGTTCAAATTTAGTAAATTATTTTTGCTAAAAGTGTAAAAATATTTTTTATAAGATACTACAGAATATTCAAACTTTTTGTCCGTGAAATCTGTGGTTTATTTTGCATTATTTTACTTTATTTCGGTTTGAGGAGCGGGAAGAGGATGACCTCCCTGATGGAAACGTTGTTCGTTAAAATCATGATAAGCCTGTCAATACCGATTCCAAGCCCACCGGCCGGCGGCATACCGTATTTTAAAGCAGTCAAAAAATCCTCATCTATCTTCCCGGTAATATCGGCCTCGGTACCCAACTGTTCGCGGAATCTCTTGTCCTGCTCCGGGGCGTCATTGAGTTCAGAATAAGAATTTGCAACCTCCATCGATGCAATATATAACTCAAACCGCTGGGCAAAACGGGGGTCATATTCGCATGACTTTGTTAAAGGACAAATCGAGGTGGGATAATCGAGCACAAAGGTGGGGTTGTTCAATATCGGCTCTACCACGTGCTCAAAGATATTGTTCGCCATATTATCCCTGTCCACACCCTGTGTCTCAAGCCCTAACTCCTTTGATTTTCTCACCAGACCCGCCTCGTCTTCATAACCCACACCGCTGTGCTCTTTTAACAATTCACAAAAAGTAGCACGACGCCAGGGCGGTGTCATATCAATCTTCCGTTCCCCAAAGGGTATCTCATATCCGCCGTACAGTTCTTTTATCAGCGATGTCACAATGCCCTCCGTAAGCTCCATCATGCCGTGATAGTCGCTGTAGGCCTGATAGAGCTCCATCATGGTAAATTCAGGGTTATGCCGCGTGGAGATGCCTTCATTCCTGAAATTGCGGTTGATCTCGTAGACCCGTTCCATTCCGCCAACGAGCAATCTTTTCAGGTAGAGTTCCGGGGCAATCCTCAGATAGAGATCAATATCAAGGGCATTGTGATGCGTGATAAAAGGCCTTGCCACGGCGCCTCCAGGAATGGACTGCATCATGGGCGTCTCTACCTCTACAAAACCCCGTTCATCCAAAAACCTTCGTATGTACTTCATAATTTTTATACGCTTCAGGAAGGTCTCCATAACCTCCGGATTCGCAAACAAATCGACATAACGCTGCCGGTGGCGTAATTCCACGTCCTTCAGACCATGCCACTTCTCAGGTGGAGTCAAAAGGGATTTTGTCAGGATAGTGAAATCATTTGCATAAATCGTGATTTCGCCGGTCCGGGTCTTAAAGAGGACGCCTTCCACCCCCACGATATCGCCCAGGTCCAATAATTTAAATATCTCAAATTTTTCGGGGCCAACCTTGTCAAGTTTTATATACGCCTGGATCTTCCCCGTCCAATCTTTAATATCTAAAAATGCCGTCTTCCCATGCGGGCGCATGGTCGAGATGCGCCCTGCGGCCTTTACCTTTATATCGTCCCGGTCTGCCACAAAGCTATCCAAAATCGACTTTATCGGTTGCGTATCGTCGTATCGTTTCCCATAGGGTTCTATTCCCTTTTCCCGCAGTTTTTGAAGTTTCTCAAGACGCTCCTGTTCGAAATATTCCATTATTCTATGTCCCTGAAAAATGTGTAGTAAAAGCAAAAAAGTTTACTCATTTTATCAGTAACAGCAAGACAGTCAAGGGAAATGGTATTGCGAAACGTGTCCGTCTGTAGAGGCGAGGCCTGTGCATGTTTTCATTTTTTTGCTCGACACAGGAAAACAAACTGGTAATCCTTCACGTTGTTCACGCTAACATTATCAATAAAAATACGTTACGATAAGGGCAAACCCTGAGCGATCAGGGGGCGCAAAGTAACAGGGTCTTTTGTGGGGGCGTATTGCATACGCCCCCAGTTGCATAAAAAAAGACAGCCTTACTGCCGACGATGTTTAGGAAAAACCTTTGCAGTACGGCTTTTTTGTTTGTGGCGCGGGTGGCTTGTCCCCCGCCTAATGCCGACTTTCGCAATTCGAGGGGTATACAACCCGCTGATCCGGTAAAATCAAGGGGTCATGTAAAAAGGTCGGCACTACAAGCCGTTTTTACATATCCATCCCCTTAGAATCAGGGGTTTCACCGGGACTTATGTTATTTGCTTATATTTTATCACCGGTATTCACGCATTATCACGAAAATTCCACCATGTACAGATAACTTGATTGAATAGGAATTTTCATTTTATTTATGCGTGTGTCAGGGTGGCACGGACAAACTCTGTTTGTCCGTGTTTAATTTAAACGTGAATCGGCGCAGAGATTGATATCCATACAAACAAGAAAGCCATAAAAGCGTATTACGAACACGACTTTTATCAACTCCTCGAAATCCCCAGGAAGAACAGAAATAAAAGATTTGACAATTTTGCACAACTGCATTACTATGGTCTTAATTCTAGTCAACCTTAATGGAGGTCTTTTAATTATGAAAACCTTGTCTCTGTCAGAAGCAAAAATGAAGTTAAGTAGCCTCATCGAAACTGTTAGTACCACCGACGAGGAGATAGTAATTACAAAAAATGGTTCGCCTGCCGCAGTTTTGGTCAGCCCGGACGAATTTGAAAGCTGGAAAGAAACTATTGCCATTCGTTCAGATGCGTCATTAATGAAAGAAATTAAAAAGGGAATAAAGGCGTTGAAAAGTAAGAAGACGCGAATATATACCCTTGAGGAACTTTTTAGATAATTTGTTTATACATGAAGAAGCTGGTATATAAACTCAAGGTTCCTGACCACATAGCAGAGCTTGTCCGAAACTTGCATCCTTATCTTAAGAAAAAAATCAAGGCCTCCCTACAGGCAATAATCGCCGGACCTTATTTGGGGAAAGCACTGAAGGATGAACTTGCAGGCTTGCGAAGTTTTCGAGTTAGCCGGTTTAGAATAATATACAGGATTTCAGACCAGAAGATAATTGAAATTGTCACAATAGGTCCCCGCGAACGCATATATGAGGATACTTTGCGGTTACTTAAAAGAAAAGAAGATATTGGAGATGCCGGAAATCAAAGGTTTTCTGAAATGGCTTAACGTGAAATCGGCGCAGAGATTGATAGCCTTGCCAACAAGGCGGCCTCAAAGGAATGCCACGAACACGACTTTAACCAACTCCTCGAAATTCTCAAGAAGAGCAGAAATAAAATATCCATAGCGCAGCACGGCCGCAACCAAACCCCACCCCTTTCCTCCCCATAAACAGGAAGGGTAATAAGTTTCCCCCCGTTTGCGGGGGGATTATGGGGGGTTTAAAAGAAACTTACAAAAAAAGGAAGATTTCACTCTGTAATACTATATCATGAAACAAGCGCATTTATCCGTTGAGTTTGTTTGTTCAGTTTCCTCGCAGCTGATGACTGGCGAATCACACCACTTGTATCATTGAATTATATTGACTCACCTTATATATTTAGCTATAGTAATTCCTTTATTTTTGAGAATAACCGCATGGCAATCTTTGCTATAAGCGGAAAGAATATTGCAAAAAGATTGAGTGGATATGAAGCAAAAAAAGCCCTGGGGCGGACGGTTTACAAAGCAGACTGCGGCATTGGTGGAATCCTTTACCGAATCAATTTCCTTCGATTGGCGGCTCTGTCAACATGATATCGAGGGGAGCATAGCCCATGCGAACATGCTTGCCAAATGTAAGCTTATCACGGAGAAAGAAAAAGATGCGATCATTAAGGGACTGAAGGAAATTTTGGCGGAAATTCTTACGGGAAAGTTCGAGTTTAAAGAGTCCCTTGAAGACGTTCATATGAATATTGAGTCGGCGTTGATTGAGCGGATTGGCGAAGCAGGTAAAAAGCTCCATACCGCCCGCAGCCGGAACGACCAGGTCGCCCTCGATCTGCGGCTCTGGACACGCGAGCAGGCACGCACGGTGAAAAGTCTTCTGACGGTGTTACAAAAGGAGTTGGTGAAGAAGGGGAAGGCGTTTTTTGGACTGATTATGCCGGGTTTTACCCACCTTCAACATGCCCAGCCCGTACTGGTATCACACTATTTGCTGGCATATGTAGAGATGCTGGAGCGGGACAAGGCACGGCTCCAGGATTGTTGCGCCCGGCTCAATAAATCACCGTTAGGCGCATGTGCCCTTGCAGGTACAACGCTTCCAACCGATCCGGCATTTACGGCAAAGTTACTCGGTTTCGAAGGGATTTGCGAAAACAGTATGGATGCCGTGAGCGATAGGGATTTTTGTGTTGAATATGCATTTTGCCTCTCCATGATTGCCATGCATCTCTCCCGTCTCGCAGAGGAATGGATTATCTGGTGCAATGACGAAATGAAGTTTATCGAAATCAGCGATGCCTATTGCACGGGGTCCAGCATCATGCCCCAAAAGAAGAATCCCGATGTCCTTGAGCTAATCCGGGGTAAATGCGGTCGTGTATTTGGACATTTGACGGCCTTACTTACGTTGCTCAAGGGACTGCCATTAAGCTATAATCGTGACATGCAGGAGGATAAGATTGCGATATTTGATGCAGCAGACACGGTTCAGACCTCGTTATCTGTTCTGGCAGAACTTGTGGCAAATACGAATTTTAATGGGGAACAGATGATGCATGCCTGCGAGAAGGGATTTATTGATGCTACCGCGCTTGCGGAATACCTGGTCAAAAAGGGTGTGCCGTTTCGTATGGCCCACGAAATTGTAGGGAAGATCGTACGGGAATGTATCCGGGTGCAATGCAAGTTAACGGATTTGCGGTTGGAGAGTTTTCAGGCATTTTCCTCTGCCATAGAAAAGGATGTCTATAAGGCGCTGGGAGTTGAAAACTGTATTAAGAATTATAAAAGTTATGGTTCTACGGCGCCGGGTTTTGTTAAAAAGCGTATAACGTATTGGGAAAAGAAACTGAATAAAGGATGAATGGGTAAAATAGTCTATGGATGATTTTGAATACAGAGGCAAGACGCTCTTTTGTGAAGATGTAAAGATAGAGGATATTATTTCCGAGGTGGGAACCCCTGCCTATATCTATAGCAAAAATGCGATTATATCACGTTTTCATGAGCTAAAGACAGCCTTCCAGGACGCCGATGCGCTGATCTGTTTTTCTGTCAAGTCCAATTCCAACCTCTCCATTTGTAAAATATTAGCAGAGGAGGGATCGGGTTTTGATGTGGTTTCTGGCGGTGAATTGTTTCGTGCCGTCAAGGCTGGTGGCGACCCATCAAGAATAGTATTTGCGGGTGTAGGGAAAACGGACAAGGAGATTAAATATGCCCTGGAAAATGATATCTTCATGTTTAATGTAGAATCCCTGGCAGAACTTAAACATATTGATACGCTGGCTGGCGAGGCTGGTAAAATACCGCGAGTTGCCTTGCGAATCAACCCGGACATCGATGCAAAAACACATGCAAAGACTACCACAGGGAAAAAGGAAAACAAATTCGGCATTGATTTTACCGAGGCCGAAAAGATAATTAAACAATCTGCACAATATACGAGTGTTGACTTGTGTGGATTGCATGTGCATTTGGGTTCGCCTATTTATACCGTCGATCCCTATGTGCGTGCGCTCAGGAAGGTCGTGAAATTGATTCAAAAATGCAGAAATGCGGGGCTGGACATCAGGTATATGAACATAGGGGGCGGCTATTGTATCTCATATACGGGAGAGAAGGTCATACGTCCGAAAGATTATGCTTCGAAAATTCTTCCCCTGGTGAAAGAGATGCAATGCAATCTTATTATGGAGCCGGGACGATTTATTGTGGGGAATTCTGGAATTTTGATTACCAGGGTGATTTACACAAAGGAGACCATTCATGGTAAAAAATTTGTCATTTGTGACGCCGCTATGAATGATTTGGTGCGCCCGGCCCTTTACGATGCCTTTCACCGGATATGGCCGGTAAATACGAGCATAAAAATGCCAGAGGTGGAAAAATTCAATAAATCAATGGGAAAAAGAGGTATGGATGTGGTAGATGTCGTGGGTCCGGTTTGTGAAAGCAGCGATGTCTTTGCTGCCCAAAGGGCATTACCCAAAGTAGGGGAGGGTGAGTTGTTGGCAATTTTCAGCGCCGGTGCGTATGGTTTTTCGATGAGTTCTCAGTACAATTCACGCCCACGCCCCTGTGAAGTGCTGGTGGATGGCGATCAATATTGTGTTATCAGAAGAAGAGAGACGCATGAAGATTTAGTCAGAGGTGAAAATTTTACCTAGCGGTGCGATACGATGGCAAAGCATTATCCTGTCTTCCTGAATGTTCAGGACAAGAAGTGTGTTGTAGTGGGTGGTGGCAACGTTGCCTGGCGCAAGGTGTGCAGCCTGAAAGAGGCTGGCGCAAGGGTAACAGTAGTGTCTCCTGAGTTTTGTCCGGAGCTGGAAAAAGAAACGGGGGTTGAACGTATCCAGCAGAAATACGATACGGGTCTTCTGAAAGGAGCGGCGCTTGTTGTTGCCTCTACGGATGATGGAGAGGTGAATAAAAAGGTTTATTACGACGCTATTGAGAGCGGAATTTTAGTAAATGTTGTCGATAAGCCGGAATTTTGTTCCTTCATTGTGCCGGCATCCGTTATGCGGGGAGATCTTTGCATTAGCATCTCAACGGGTGGGGCAAGTCCTGCTTTAGCCCGTAATATAAGGGAATATTTGGAAAAACAATTTGGCGATGAGTATGGCGAATTTACAAAACTTTTGTCAGAGATGCGGCGCAAGGTGCTCTCCGAGATAAAAGAGGAGTCAGTAAGAAGAGATATTTTGCAGCGTATTGCAGGACTTAATATGCTTGAGGTTGTTAAGAAAAAGGGCGTATTAGAGGCAAAAAAGAAGATGTTAGAGATCGTTTCCGAAAAGATTGCCAGGGATAATTAAGCCGGCAAACTCTACAGGTATCTTTTTTCTTGCAAGAATTTTTGAAGCGTGTTAAGATTTGAATGTATAAATCGGATTTATCTGTTTGATTAATTATTGTTTATACAAACGGGGGAGTTGCCCCAGAATATTAGGAATTTACATGGTTGAAAAGACAGCGACACAAAGAATAGATTTTAATGAATTGAAATCTGGCGGTTTTATAAAACAGACGCAAAAAGACCTCTTTACCGTCCGGCTGAAGGTCCCCGGCGGGCGGATTACGCCTGAAAAGCTGATGAAGATTTCAGAAGTTGCGAAAAAGTATAGCCGTTTAGGATTCTGTCACTTGAGTTTTAGACAGTCGGTGGAGATTGTTGGAGTTCATATTGATGATTTTGATGCGGTAGTGAAGGAATTGGCAACGGTGGGACAAAAAGTTGCCTCCTGTGGCCCAAGGGTTCGTGTACCAACGGCGTGCGGAGGCTGTGAATATAATCCCAATGGAATTATGGATACGCAAGCCAAGTCATTGGAGGTTGATGAGAAGTTTTTTGGTATCCCCTGTCCTCATAAATTTAAGATCGGGTTTTCCGGTTGTCCCATCGATTGTACAAGGACAAGGGAGATGGATCTGGGTTTTCAGGGAGTAGTTTATCCCGTATGGAGCAAAGATTTATGTACGGGATGTACCTTGTGTGCCAAGGCCTGTCAGGAAGGTGCGATTGTTTCAGATAAAGAAGGCAGGCCCATGTTTGATGAATCGAAATGTGTCTATTGTGGCGATTGTATCAGGGCGTGCCCAACGGACGCCTGGAAGGATAAAAAGAAGGGCTGGTTGGTGCGTACAGGGGGAAAACACGGCAGACATCCGCGCGAGGCAGATCAGGTGGCAAATTTTTTGCCCGATAACAAAGTAAACGATTTTATTGATGCAACGATAAAATGGTATAAAGAAAACGGTAAGCCTAAAGAGAGAATTGGTACCTGTATTGACCGTGTAGGCTTGGAAAAATTTCGAAAAGAAGTTGTGAGTGCATTTGCAAAGGCCTGATAAGGGTTTTGCCGGATGAAAGAGAAAAAAAAATTCGTCATATTTGCCCACAGTGGCGCCTATGATAAACTGTATCAGATCATTACTTTGGCTATTACAGCTGCCTCCATGGGGAGAGAGACGTATATTTTCCTCTTTTTTTGGGCGTTAAAGAGGTTTGTGGATGAGGAGTTTGATGTTACGAAACTTACTGCTGAATATGGTGAAGAGGGTGAGAGATTATCAAAACGGATGCAGGAGATCAATCCAATCTCACTCAAAGAAATACTGCACGACGTAAGAACTATTGGGAATTTGAAAGTTTACGCATGTACGGGCGCTGTGAAACTTATGGAACTGGAAGAGCCTGTTGTTAGGTCAAAGGTAGATGATATACTGGGGTTAACTACTCTTTTGGAAATAGCTGACGGTGCGGAGACCCAGTTATTTATCTGACGATAGGGGAGTATCGTGGCAGGCATTGTGACAAAGAGAGCGCAATACACACCAAAGAAGGTTTCTAACAGTTCACTCTTGGATAACGTTGGAAATACCCCGCTGTTAAAGATTAATAGGATTACAAAAGGATTAAAAAATAAGGATGTAGAAATCTACGCTAAGGCAGAGTGGTTTAATCCGGGAGGTTCAGTAAAAGATCGTCCCGCTTTACGGATTATTGAAGAGGCAGAAAAATCAGGAATACTAAACTACGACAAAATTGTCATAGATTCAACCTCCGGGAATACGGGTATTGCCTATGCCTTCGTGGGGGCCTCAAAGGGATATAAAGTGACTTTGGTAATGCCTTTAAACGTTAGTGAGGAAAGGAAGAGGATTGTGCGAGCCTTTGGCGCTAAGATTGTATTTACCGATCCACTCCTTGGCTCTGACGGCGCCATGGTGGAGGCAAAGAGGATTGTCGATGAAGATCCGGCCAGATATTTTTATGCCGATCAGTATAATAACCCCGTGAATTGGAGGGCGCATTTTGAAACTACCGGTGTAGAGATATGGGAACAAACGGAAGGCAGAGTGACTCATTTTATTGCATGTTTGGGTACGAGCGGTACACTCATGGGTACGGGACGGCGTCTTAAGGAATACAATCCTGATATCCAGGTGATATCGGTTGAACCCGCCACCTCTATTCACGGATTGGAAGGCATGAAACACATGGCTACTTCGGTTGTTCCGGGTATTTACGATGAGCATTTTCCAGATAAAAAGGTTGCAGTAGAGACGGAAGACGCTTATGAGGCCGTCAGGAGGCTTGCGGCTGAAGAGGGATTTTTTGTGGGATACTCCTCTGGCGCTGCACTTGTTGCCTCCATGAAGGTGGCTGGTGAAATTGAAAACGGTATGATTGTTACGGTCTTTCCCGACAGAGGTGAGCGGTATCTGAGTACGAGTTTTTGGGCAGGTGTGTAAATAAAAGACAGATATGGAGATTGCTCCGGGGGTTAATGACATTGCTGTGTATTGATAAGGATAAGCTTCGTGAGATAGAAAATCAGGTTAAAAAGAGCTACCCATCAGAATGTTGTGGACTATTAATCGGTACAAATGCATCGGAAAAAAGGGTAGTTGACGTTCGTCCTGTACAAAATAAAAATTTTGAAAGAGCACATGACCGATATGTAATAGAGCGTGGAGACTTTGAAAAAGTTGACAGGGAAGCTGTAGAAAATGGTTTGCAAATCATAGGTGTTTATCATTCTCATCCTGACCATCCGGCCATTCCATCAACATACGATACAGAACACGCATGCTCTTGGTTTTCATATATAATTGTTGCCGTAGAAGGTGGAGAAAAGATGGAGATCAAGTCTTGGGTTTTTGATGAAAAAAAGAAACAGTTTAAAGAAGAAGAAATAAATTCGTATGAATAGATACGGTGACGATATTTTGACTGGTGGGTAAGGCATTTGTATGGTAGATTTATAAGCTGTACTAATAAACAGCAAATACGGTATTTTGGAGCCTTGCAATTATGGTAGAGAACGGAAAAGTTGTCCCTGACGATCAGGTTGATTTAAGAGGCGTACTTTGTCCTATTAATTTTGTGAAGACAAAGTTAAAGCTGGAAATGATGGATTCTGGTCAGATTTTAGAGGTGATATTAGATGACGGTGAGCCCATAAGGAGCGTTCCTCGAAGTATCAAGGAAGAAGGACATAAAATTATAAAAGTAGAAAATATGGAAAAGGCGTTTCGTTTGTTGATAAAAAAGGCGTAAAATATGAATCTCGTGTTTTTTTAACAAATTATACTTGACTTTTCTCATCGATGAATATAAGATGCGGCCTTTATGCTTATTGTGCTATTTTTAGCTATGTAAAGGCATGAAAATTAAGGGGAAAAACAGGAGTTTTTTGCAGTAGGAGGTTGTTATGGAGACAAAGAAAAATGATAAGGGATATACGTCGGAGACGGAAAGAGGAATTTGGTTTACTTTTTCTCGTAGAAGTTTTTTGACCTTGGCAGGTTGGGGTTTGTTTTTTGCCACACTCGGGGCATACTTGTCGCAAATCTTTGGATATAAGGGTTTTTTTTATCCCAAGGTGCTTTATGAGCCTTCACCAAGATTTTCCGTAGGTGAACCAAAAGCCTTCCTGGAAAATTCTGTAACCACATTAAAATCAAGAAAAATATTTGTCGTGCGTGATGGCAATAGTTTTAAGGCCCTTTCGGTTGTATGCCAGCATTTGGGTTGTGCGGTAGAATTTTCTAAAGAAAAAAACATCTTTGAATGTCCGTGTCATGGGAGTAAGTATTATCGCAATGGAGTGAATTTTGCTGGGCCTGCACCCAGGCCGCTGGATCATTTTGAGATGATTCTGGAAGACACGGGTAAACTGGTTGTAGATACCAGCAAAAAGGTACCCCTCGAAACGGAGTTAATTGTCTAGCCATGAAATTTTATTAGTTTTTTGAAGAGGTTAAAAGGCTATGAATCAAGCAACATTGCCTAAACAAGGAATTCGTGTACTCCTTGATTTAGATTGGTTACAACAAAATATTCGTTGTCAGCATCGATGTCCGGCCCACATGGACGTCCCTGGTTACATCCGCCTGATTGGTGAAGGCAAGTATTTAGAATCATATAGGTTGATGAGAGAAACCAATCCTTTTCCCGCCGTTTGCGGATATGTATGTCCGCACCCCTGTGAGACCAAATGTAAGCGAGGTGATTTTGACAGACCGGTGGCAATCGATGCATTGAAGCGGTTTGTTACCGATTATATTTTCAAAAAGAAGATAAGAATTCCGCCGCCGGAGATACAGCATAGAGAAGAAAAAGTAGCCATAATTGGGGCAGGGCCGGCCGGTTTAACGGCGGCGAATGATCTTGCAGGGATGGGGTATAAGGTGACAGTTTTTGAAAAAGAATCGCAGGTCGGTGGCATGATGATGTGGGCTATTCCGTCTTACAGATTACCTCGGGAACAAATAATGTTCGATGTGGGTCATATCGTAGCCCGAGGGGTTGAGATAAAGACGAATGCCCCCGTTGGAACGCACGGAAGGATGATTTCTGATTTGTTCAGGGAAGGGTACAAGGCCGTATTTATCGCAGTCGGTGCGCAGAAGGGGAAAAGGCTTGAGATTCCAGGAGAGGAAGGGACGAAAGGTGTTATGGATTGCCTGGAATTTTTGAAAAACGTGAATGATGGCGATATGAGGAGCCCGGGTAAGAAAGTGGCAGTAATTGGCGGTGGTAATTCCGCTATCGATGCAGTGAGGACGGCCAGGCGTATGTGCCAGGAGGCATTTATTGTATATAGAAGGACGCGTGAGGAGATGCCTGCATTGCCGTGGGAAATAGAAGAAGCCGAACATGAGGGTGTCCAGTTTCATTACTTATCGGCTCCAGTCAGGGTCATTGCTGAGGATGGAAAAGTAAAGGCGCTGGAGTGTGTAAAGATGAGGCTCGGTAAGCCCGACAGTAGTGGAAGGAGGCGGCCAGAGCCTGTCCCCCATTCCGAATTCACAATAGAAACGGATTGTATTATTACCGCTATCAGTCAGGAAGCCGATCTCAAATTTCTTGGGAATGATCACGGGATAGACGTCACCAAGTGGGGAACGATTGCCGTTGATGACAACCTCCTGACTAATAAAAGAGGGATTTTCGCCGGAGGCGATGTAACGCTTGGCCCAAGTACGATTATTGAATGTATTGCGCAAGGACACACAGCTGCAAAATCCATCGATAAATATATTCGGGGAGAAGAAATTCCGGAGCCCAAGAAAAAAGTATGGGTCACTCTATTGGATACCGATTTTAGCGAACGAGAGCAAAATTTCGATGCTGAGCCACGCCAGAATATGCAAACGCTTCCGGTGGAGGAAAGACAGGGAACATTTGATTTGGTGGAACTTGGTCTTACTGAATCTCAGGCAAAATCCGAGGCATTGCGTTGCTTGAAATGTGATAAGAGCATTAGCGTGGAGACGAACGAGTGTATACTCTGTGGACGATGCGGTATGGTGTGTCCGGTGGGTGCGCTAAAACTGGTGGATGTAAATGGTGGGGATAAGGAGTATCGGCCTTTTGTTAGCAAGGATGGTATTGTGGTAAAGTATACCGATATTTGCATTAGATGCGGAAATTGTAAGGATTGCCCTGTGGATGTGATCACCTTAAAGCGTGTGCTTTGGGAGCCTAATGAAGAAATAAATAAAACAATAGAAGAAAGGGGAGGAATAGGAGGATAATTTTTATATGAGGGGAGGAAATAGAGAAAAGGCAGAGAAAAGAAAGGAATGTTCACATGAAACTGATTCCTGACTTAATAAAAAAAATCACAGACAATGAAATTTGGAAGTCTGTATTTCGTCACGGTTACGCAGATACCCCTAGGAACAGGGCGCTTCAAATTATAAGCAACATATGGTTGCATTTACATCCGGTGAAGGTGCGGGAACATGGCACAAAGATTCGCTTTACCTGGTGTATGGGAGGCATTACCTTTTTTATATTCCTATTTGAAACGATAACGGGGATACTGTTAATGTTTTATTACGTCCCCGATGTGAACAGGGCGTATGCAGATATCATGGATTTGATGTATGTGGTGCCATTTGGCAGGTTTTTGAGAAATTCTCACCGATGGGGAGCTCATGCCATGGTAATCACGGTGAGTGTACACATGTTCCGTGTGTTTTTAACCGGTTCGTATAAACCACCGAGGCAGTTTAATTGGGTAGTTGGTGTTGTCTTGTTAGTTCTTACATTTTTGTTAAGCTTTACCGGGTACTTGTTGCCATGGGATCAGTTAGGGTATTGGGCTATTACCGTTGGTACTAATATGGCGAGAGCTACTCCGTTTTTAGGCTATGAAGGGCCATTTTCATACATATTGGGAATGAGGCCGGATAATGATATCCGTTTTGCTTTATTAGGAGGCACTCTTATTGAAGCCCCTGCCCTGTTGCGGGCCTATGTGTGGCACTGTATTGCCATACCGGTGATTGCTTCGGCTTTGATGATGGTTCATTTCTGGAGAATACGAAAAGATGGTGGTATTTCAGGTCCTTTATAATTTTATCTATTAATGTATAGGGATTTTTTTGTTCCGGTTTCTCGAAGTTAATTCTGAGGAGTGGTTCCATGGAAGTTAGGCAGGAAAAGAAAGGATTGATAGAATTTAAAGACGACAAGGTGTTTACATGGCCCACCCTGGTTGCTAAGGAATTTTTAGCCGCAATTTTTGTTACGGTAGGGCTGCTTTTTTATTCGTATGTTGTGGATGCGCCTTTGAGAGAATTGTCGAATCCTGGGCAGGCTGAAAACCCGGCAAAGGCGCCGTGGTATTTTTTAGGTTTACAAGAGGCTTTGGTCTATTTCGACCCATGGTATGCTGGTGTTGTGCTCCCCAGCATAATTATTATTGGTTTAATCCTTATCCCATATTTGGATAATAACCCTAAGGGGAATGGTTATTATACATTTAAAGAGAGAAAATTTGCTGTATCAACGTTTGTTTTGGGATATATCTTCTGGTACGTTTTGATATATATTGGTACAGCGCTCAGGGGCCCATTTTGGGCTTTTTTTTGGCCCTGGGAGAAGTGGACACACGATTTTCCGACACCGCCTCCTCTGCATGATTTACCATTACCGCTGGGAATTATTCTCATGGGAGGATTCTATTTTGCTGGACTAATATTGCCTGCATTAGTAAAAAGAGACTTCTTTCAGAAGCTCGGCGTTATTCGATATGCGCTGACGATGGGGCTGCTTCTGACCATGATTGGGACGGTAATTAAGATGGTTTTTCGATTGGCGTTTGATGTGAAATACATTATTGCAACGCCATGGATCAACATATGATTCCTCTTAGACAGATAAATTAAGTGTTTCCAGAATAGGTGAAATATGAGTCTACAAAGAATGATCTTTTTTGTTTTAAGCGCCTTGTTTTTTATATCAACTGCGATGTGGCTTAAGGATGAATTCCATCCAAAATGGATGGAATTTCAGGAAAAGTATTATGAAGAACAGGCGGCAAAGGTTGAAAAAGAATATGAGGCAGCCACTTCGGCGAAAGATAAGGAGTTACTAGGAAAGCGCCTGGCCTCTTTGAAAAAGCCTGTTTATGAGATCAAGCAAATCCTCTTAAAAGGTGATTACAGCTGGGCAAAGAGGCAAAACGGAGATAAGGTGGATCGATGTATGACCTGTCATATCGATGAGGAAAAGTTGAAAGTTGCCCATCCCAACGCAAGAGATTTTCCATTTGATATCTATGGATGTACCGTGTGCCATGGAGGCATCGGAAGGGCTTTAAGTGAGGAGATGGCACACGAAGGGATGCATTATCATAAGAGACAAATGGAACTCAGGCTAATTTCTGCTGAAACGATGTTTGAGTTTTGGGGTGAGCTTGCCACATTGACACCTGAAGAAAGTGACCCGAATCTGAGAATTGAAATGGGAGATTTTAAAAAGTACAGCATTACCGGTGATAAGGCGATATATGTAGGCAGTCAAAAATGTCTCAAGTGCCACACAGGCTTGACTTCTCCTCATGTCGAACGCTGGCAGAGAATTAAGTTTAAGACATTTGACTATGTAAAAAAAGCCCCTGACTATATTGCCGGTAGCGAGGCATATAGAAAGACATGTCTGAAATGTCACACGACAGGT
>JABWAQ010000008.1 GCA_013360945.1 Candidatus Brocadia sp. | reverse complement strand
GACAGACACCGTAAAAGGTGTAGCGGGTGTTTACGAAATACCAAACGTGTCTGCCGGACAGCATGAGATAACGGCGTCAGCGCCGAACTATGCCTCATCCTCCCAGACAGTGACGGTAGAGGAGGGAAACCCGGACAAAACGGGTAAAAACGTTTTTAATTTTGCATTAGCGTCTACAGCGACACCTACACCCACACCAGTGCCCGGTACAACAGGAAACATTGCAGGTCAAATTAAAGACAGCGCGACGAATAATCCGATTGCAGGTGCAAAAGTGGTAGTAGCTGGCACGGGAAAAGAAGCCACTACCCTGGCAAATGGCAGGTACCAGATAACCGGCGTACCAATCGGACAACAGTTTGTTGCGGCATCAAAAGAAGGCTATGAAACCACTTCCCGGACTGCTGAGGTTGAGGAAGGCAACCCGGACCCTCAAACGGGTAAAAATATTTTCAACTTCCAACTAACGCCGGCAGTTGCGACACCAACGCCAACTGCTTCGCCAACACCATCATTGTGCGAGCCGGATTCACTCGTTGCGTTGCCACAAACAATGGATCTCATTACAGGGGAAAGCCGCGAAGAAACGATAACTGTGGTATGCGAAGACGGTTCTTCTGTTCCAGATGAAACGATAACGTGGAAGATTAAGTCGGGCAAAAAACATATAACGATCACGCCGGAAAGCGCAGTAACAGATGCGAACGGAGAGGCCAGATTTACGATTACGGCTACGGAGGAGGCCGGTAGTGCAAAGATTAAATTCAAAGATAAGTCAGCCAATCTGAAGGCGATTGTAAGCGTGGAGGTAATAGAATAAATCGTATCCCGGTTTACACAACACAGAGAATACGCTATCAAAATAATCACCCCTCTTTCATCTCCTTCACAAGGAGGAGATGAAATGAAGGGGGAACGAAAAACTTAGATAAAACAACTTTCCGGAGGAATCTATAATTCCGGTAACAGTTCACACCCATCCCGATCATCAAAGGGTTAAAGGGCGCTGAATTGTTACCGGTAAGTATTATTCCGTCAAGTTGCCCTCAAAATCAATCATTCTCACATCCGTGAACATATTCAAGGCATGCCCTCACTATCTCTGCAACGCTCCATGCCTGGGATATGCATCCCCGCGGTGTGTGGGGCGGGTCTCCATCAAAAATCTCAGAAATAGTCCCCAAACCAGCTTCGAATAGGTGCGCATAAAAAGGTTCTAACAATCCCTTGATATATTTTCGGGTATCTTGATGCCCCGCATACGCACGTGCATACGCAGATATATACGGACCAATCAGCCATGCCCACACCGTGCCCTGATGATACGCCCTGTCCCTCTCGTATTGATTTCCCCGGTAATAACCGACATAGTCCTTATCCACCGGTGACAGGCTTCTCAAACCGAATGGCGTTACCAGATGTGCTTTAACTGTTTCTATCACACTCCTCTGCCTTTGTATATTTATCATCGGATACGGCAGGCTTATGGCGAAAATCTGGTTAGGCCGAATGGCATTATTCCTTGTTTCACCATCGATATAGTCGTAAAGGTATTGTCCGTCATCAAACCAAAATATGTTATTAAATGATTCACTTACCTTCTGGGCCAACGAATTGTAATCCTTACATTCCTCGTTCAAATCCATCTCACGTGCAAAAAAGGCCATGATTTTTAAGGCATTATACCAGAGTGCGTTAATCTCTACTGCCTTTCCACTCCGTGGCGTTACAACCCAATTATCTACTTTGGCATCCATCCACGTTAGTTGCACACCTTCTGCACCGGCATGGATTAACCCATCTGAATCCATATGGATGTTGTATCGAGTTCCTTTTTTGTAATACGCAATAATCTCTTTTAATACACCGTACAAATCTTTACGGAGAGTTTTTAAATCCTTTGCATAGCGCCAGTATTGGTACACGGCATGAACATACCACAGTGATGCATCTACCGTATTGTATTCAGGCATCTCTCCATAGTCAGGGAACCGGTTGGGTATCATTCCCTTATCTACAAACTGGGCATAGGAAAGGAGTATGTCCCGGACATCTTCAAATCTCCCTTGTACGAGGGTGAACCCGGACAGTGAGATCATAGTATCCCGTCCCCAATCACCAAACCAGTGATACCCGGCGATAATGCTCTTTTTATTGTCTCCCCGTTTCACGATAAAGCTATCTGAGACAGATAATAAGGAGTCACATAATTTGTCAAGTTTATTGAAAGGTGCCGGCTGTCTGGCGTCAGGGATCAGATTTCTGTGTCCCGTCACCTGATCCCTGAACCCTGATCCCTGAACCCTATTTTGTGTTTGATTATGGATGGGTTTCGCTAGGTATCTGTTTTTCCTCCGTTCGGTTTCTTTGTTTACTAACATAGTAACGTCTAATGCATCATATTCTTTCGTGGAGGCAACAATGTAACAGTTGGTTTCTTTATGTAAATCAAAGTGCAGGGCAAAGGGGCTGAAGAGGTCTTCATGGGCCTCCATGCCTCGTTCGATTTCCTTTGGGTATTCCATATTTTTATACCAGAATGAAGTATTATCCATTGTTTGCGCATTGAAAAAGAGATACATGGGTGAAAGACTATCATAAGGCTGTAAACGTATTCCCCTGGACAGGGTTTTATAATCGGTTTTAAAAGACGTGTTTTCATGGGTAAGCCAGTGATAATCCCGGAATGTCACCATGACCCTTATCTTCATGGTAAGGGCAACCGGGAGTTCGCCCTTCCTATCCACTTGATACAAGATTACGGTGGTATTTTCCCCATAAATCATAAGCACGATTTTTTTGACACATATCCCGCTGATAGAATAATGGAAGGTGGGAAATGGCGTTAAGCTAAATTGACTAAGATTTTTGTATCCATCAGGATAGATTGCATCAGGATAGATGTTTGCAGATAACGGAATCTCTTTGCCATCGATACACAGATATTCTTCCAATTTGGAAAGCAAGAGGGTACGTCCCAGGGGAGGTCTTGTGGCAGCCATAAGCAGGCCATGATACCGCCTTGTATTCGCACCAATTATCGTAGAGGAGGCATAACCACCGATGCCATTGGTTTCCAGCCATTCCTTTTCGATGGCCTTAGAGATGTCATGACAGATGTCTTCATTGAATAGTATCGTCATATGAGGGGAAAGAGAGTTTTTTAGAACGTTTTTTTACGGTTATCTGTTTTTGCCCACGAGCTTTAATCGCATCATCTCAGCAAAGAGTCCTACCTCATATTCGATGCCTTTTAGAATATCATTCTCTACGGCATAATTAATACATTTCTTCATCTCTTTAAGCGCGCGCGCATCTCGTTCCAGTAAAGTCTTTGCCAGAGCAACGGTATGGTCTAAAACTTCTTTATGGGGCGCTATTTGGTTGACAAGGCCCCACTCCAGAGCCGTCTCTGCCCGGAGCATCTTCCCCAGAAACAGCATCTCTTTGGCGCGGGCGGCACCAATGAAACGTGGCAGGCGCTGTGTGCCGCCAAGTCCCGGAATAATGCTCAGTTCAGGTTTCGCCTCAGGCAGGCTAAAGAAGGAGATTTCTGATGCAACACGAAGATCACACAACATGGCAAGCTCTAAACCGGCGCCTATCGTAACACCATTGATAGCAGCGATAACAGGTTTCTTGCAATTTTCGATTTCTACAAACATATCATGGGCGCGTTTGAATCGCTCATAGTTTTTTTCTGCCACCAGACCTGAAATCCATGAGCCAAAGAGTTCGTCACGATCGGCGCCATCACTGAATACCCCCCTGAGCTTGCTGGCAATAATAATAGCGCCAATCTTATCATTGCCCTCGTATTGATCCATCTTGTCATAGATGGCATCCAGAAGCCACGACCCTATGGAATTACGGGGAGGTTTTTTCATGTAGATAATGCCAATAGCCTTGCTATTATCTCCGGAAATTTCTTCAAATTCGATGTGGTCATAACCGGAGTTATCACCCCGATTCATGCGGATGTCTTTCATTGTTATAACTTGATTGTATAGGAAATTATCATTTTGTTTATTATTGCTGTATAAAACTTTTTTCTATAAGATTTTCTTTGTGATCTTTGTGTAAAAACTTTGTGTTCTTTGTGGTTGAGCTTTTTTGGTTACGGCTATGCTACGTTATGCTTTCTGGAAGAATTATATCTTTAAAGCCACTTCAAACCCTTCATGGATGGCTTCCAATGCGGTACGTACCTTAACGCAATCACCAATAAAGTATGACTCCGCGAATTTACCTTCTATCTGTTTCCGGAGTTCATCATTAGGGCTGTATCCTACGGCAACGATAATGGTATCGGCCCTGATAAAATGTTCCTGACCGTCCTTTTCATAGATTACTCCGCCATTTCTTTGTCCATTACCGCTGGAGTTGTTTACAATCTCTTTTACTTTTACCTCCACTATCTCATTTACTCCTGCACTCTTTAATTCATTAAGGATGACCCATCTCGTAGATATGCCAAAGCCTCCGCCAATCTTTCTTTTCATTTCCAGAATGGTTATGTTTCGATTTCCTTTTGTCGTATACTCAACTACTTCCCTGTCGTTAAGCACTTTGTGTTTCAGGAGAAAACAGGCTATGTCCGGCCTC
This sequence comes from Candidatus Brocadia sp., assembly GCA_013360945.1. Lineage (GTDB taxonomy): Bacteria > Planctomycetota > Brocadiia > Brocadiales > Brocadiaceae > Brocadia. Next base: position 53,158 of record JABWAQ010000008.1, on the reverse strand, counting down.
ATTGCCCCCTGCTTGGCCACATGCAAGGCCACTTCACATCCAACCGTTCCACCGCCAATAATGACTACGTCTCTCCCCACAGATACCTTACCGTCCAATACAGCACTGGCAACACATACATTTTTCCCTTCTATTCCAGGGAGATTGAGCATGATGGGATTCCCCCCCGTTGCTACAATTATCGCGTCAGGCCGCTCTTCTCTTATGGACTGCAAATCTGCCTCTTTCCCCGTTTTTACCGTTACCTTGAGTTTTGAAATCTGTTTTTCCAGATGTGTTAAAATATTTTGTATTTCTTCACGTCCAGGGGGAATAAATGCATATCGTAATTGACCACCCAGTTGATTATTTCTTTCGTAGAGGGTAACATGGTGTCCCCTTAATGCCAGGACACGAGCGGCCTCCATACCGCCAGGTCCTCCACCCACCACTACAACCTTCCTGGGTTTACTTGTCCTGATTATTTTATATTCACCTTCATGCCCGGCCATGGCGTTATACGTACAAGAGACCGGTTTGAAATTAAGCAAGGAGTCAAAACACCCCTGATTACAGGCAATGCAGGTCCTGATGTCGTCAAGTTGTCCATTTTTATATTTATTTGGCAGTTCCGGATCCACGATCAGGGGTCTGCCGACAGATACCATATCCGCCTGTTCATTCTCTAAAATCTCTTCCGCTAATTTAAGGTCATTTATCCTTACTGAGGCAATGACAGGAACCTTTACCTGTGATCTGATCTTCTCCGAAAGGAATGCATAAGCCATACGCGGAATTGCCATCAACATGATGGGAGTCTTGCTCTCGTGCCAGCCGGGAGACACGTTAAAGGCATCGGCGCCAGCCTGTTCCAATATTTTAGCAATTTCCAGACTTTCGTCTATCTTGAGCCCCTCTTCCACAAAGTCATCGCCTGACATTCTAAAGATGATAGGATAATCCTTTCCAACCGTTTCCCGTATTGCAATAATCATCTCCCTTGCAAAACGGGCTCGATTTTCAAGGCTTCCGCCGTATTCATCATCGCGTTTGTTGGTAGCCTTTGAGAGGAACTGATTGATAAGATATCCCATCCCCCCGTGAAGTTCCACGGCGTCAAAGCCTGCCTCTCTTGCCCTTGTTGTAGCGCTGACATGCTTATCGATAACCATTTTAATCTCCGGGATCGTCAGGGCATGAGGCTCCTGCTTGATACTTCTATGGGTCAGCGGAGAGGGTGCAACGGGTCGCATCTTGGTAAAAAAGGATGAAGCGCTTCTACCACCGTGAAGAATTTGAGCTGCAACACGAACATCATATTCGTGAATGGCGTCGGTCAGTTTTTTCAGCCCCGGAAGTAATTCGTCCTTGTCCAGCCCGATAATACTCTTCCAGACCTTACCGTTTATTTCCGGATAACAGCCCCCCACGACGATAAAACCAACGCCCCCCTTCGCCCGTTCCCGATAAAAATTGACAATCCGGTCGTTAATGGCACCATCTGAGGTAAATCCAAGGTCCATGGCAGACATCATTATCCTGTTTTTTAACGCCATTTGGCCAATATGTATTCCGTCAAACAATTTGCTCATAATTCATTTCTTAAAATTTAGGCTATTTGCGGGATTTGATGAAGTGGCCCTTTAATCGTTGAGACAATCAATAATCAATATTTTACAAAGGGCAAGGGAATACCTTGAAGAAGCTTGATGTAACGTATGTCATCCTTCTTTGTGAATTTTTCAAGAAAGCATCTCATGTGGTATAACAATACCACAGTCTAATCCCACAATGTCAGGCATCTTGGGATTATACGGTTCACATCTATTTTTGTCAAGTTTATCCTTCAACGGACATTACCCGGCATTTCTGACCAAATGAATAGTGTCTTTTTTCAGGAAATTGCAGGAAGGATATGAGGGTCGATTTGTACCAAGACTTTGAGAAGGTGGCAGTTTCCCCCATTTAAATTCACCTATCGAGGAGGAAGAAGAAACACCTGGACAATAGATATTGTCCGCCCATGGTGGGAAGGAAAGGGCGAACTGTTCCTGGGAAAGACACCCATTTCGATGTTAAAGGGTAAGTTCTGGAGACACATGCATCTCAATTTGCTCCTGATATTGTTTTGAAGTTAAGCCCATATTACACATAAACGTCTACTGTTTTACCTATTCCTTCAGGATTACGAACACCTTTCGTTACCTGTTTCTGCTCGTCAATAAGTTTCAGTACTGTTTCACCCTGCATCTTCATGGAATCCATTGCCATTTTTACCGCTTCTACGCTATCAGTTGAAATCCTTGACATGACGTTACCAATCATATATTCTTATCTCCTTATTTTGATAAAAAGGTATGTAGATAGTACAACCTGGTAAAGTGCCTTCTCATGGTATTTTTAGTTTATAACAGGGGAAAAAACACCGCATGTTTCATTATCAGAATAACATTGAAGGCTAATATGGTCATAATGGATGATAGATTGAGCAGGAAGATTGCAAACCTCAGAGGTTTTCGTGTTATAGGCAGCACCTTTTGCCCCCGGGATTTCTTTTGGTCGTTCTGAAAGATTTTGATTTGTCAGAAAAATAGTTATATTTCAACCCACCGCAAAGAACGCAAAGATCGCTGAGGATGCGATAGAGATAGAACATCAACAGAACACAACAATTCTTCCTTTCCATTATTTTTCCTCCTTCTCCGCGCCCTCTGCGGTGAACTATTACCAAAAATCTTTATCTGTGTAATCTGCGAAATCTGTGGTTTCAATTGTCTTGCTGGTATGACGTCTTGCCTCAATCGGAATCGTTTGTATTTTCTGCTTGACATGAGGAAAAAATAATGTATTTTAGCTTTTACCCTGTTTTCAACTTCTGCACGTCGCATCGTGTAACCTCTGATCATTTCGAAATGCTAAACAATACTAGCACTGCCGTTTTATGAAGAAATTCACTCCGGCTCCTTTGTTGTGAGGCATCATGGTTCTCTCGCCAGTCCATCCTCAAGAAAGCGTACAAAATATTCGACGACCATATCCATCTCCGGAGAATCGACCTTCATGATTTCGTCGATCAGTTTGCGTTTGGCGGGATCCGCTCCGCCATAAAGTTTGCCGTATATCCAGAGAGGAACAAGAAACTCCCGGGTATTTACGGCAATCGCCTGCCGTGCCTGCTTCGAAAGCTGCGGGGGCTTTTTGCCGGCCACTAGCGGTAGTTCCGCCTTGCCGTTTTCGTCCTTCGAGTTGGCAATGAACTCGTGATAGCGGCGACGGCTTTTTTGGCCATAATAAGCGCGCAGATTCCCGGCAAGAGAACGTGAGGCATCGTAAACGCTCCCGATATTAATGCCATCGATGTCTCCGGTTAAATCAAATTGACTGGCGCGTTTCCTAAGGTATTCATTGAGATCCAGTGGAGCGCCTGTGTCAATGGCGTTCCAAAAATCCTTAATATACGCCTGAAGCGCACTGCCAAGGTCGCCTGCCCAAGTCACAAGTAGCTCAGGCCGTCGAGGCAGTGGAACGCTCTGATCCTTGGATGGTTCCTGTTTCGGCGATCCTTCGATTCCCGTGAGAACGTGCCCGATATCCACCCACTCCCTGTCGGCAAAGACCCAATTCTTATAAAGTTGAAACCGCTGATCTTCCGCCGTGCCAGGGGCAACCAGTGGTTTTACCTTACGATTCCTGTACAAGACCCAGTCAAAAGCGCCGCTAAGTGGATCATTGGGTCCGCCCTGATAAATCTTGCGAACCGAGGCCAAAAATTCCAGGTGGGTTTGGGATGCCGGGCGAACCTTCTCTTTTGGATCGACCAGCGCAAGGAAACCATCCAGATCAAGCAACTCCAGAACAATGGTAGCTGAGACGGTCTTGCCGCCTTTGAGCTCAACTTTCGGGTAGATGGTAAGGCTGCGCGTGTACCCGTCGACGCCAATACGCGTGCTGAAGGTAAACGTTCCATCCGGCCTGACCTTCGAAGTGAAGGCGGTACTGCTCGACGGCCCGTCGGCGCTCACCGCTTTCACCGGCGCAGATCCCTCACTCCCCCCCAGGGGCCAATCCGTACCATCTTTCTTACGGTCATAGTTTCGCCGTGTGCCCGCCTCTTCCATCTGAATCCGGCCGGTAATTTCAATTTCCTTTTGGCTTGATTGCGCGTAGCTTGTTTGATCTCTCCGGAGGTGTATCGGGGTCGCAAAGAAACCCTCGTAACGCCTGCCACTTCCAGGCATTAAAATAATCTCCGGGAGGCCGGAGATTTTGAGCTTTTCGAGGTGGAGTACCGGTGTAAGTGGTGCGTCCTCCCACGTCCGTTGAGTTACTGCTGCTTCCGGTCCCCCCTGAGCACTTTCACCGGATCCCCCACTCTGCGGCCGGGTTGCATTCTCACACATCCATGTGCCGTTCACGAATCGGGCAACCCGGATAGTGCCGTCGATGGCGCGGAAACTGACAGCGGCATGCCCGAGCCTGTCGACAAAGGCGGTCGGATCGGCTGCGGCGTCGATGCATACTTCCCGCCAGCGTAGGTTGTTTATGTCACCAAAGAGGTCGATAATCCTCCCGGTGACCGTGCGATAGAAGATGTGAGGTACGCCTACGAAGATGGCGGTTGGGCTTCCGACTGCGGCTGGAGCAACTCCTCCCGCGTTTGAGGCATCCACGGCTGTCGCCCTCAAGTTCGTCGCATTGAGCGTATCGCGCTCGATCTGCCAGATGTCTCCCCTCACGGCACGGAATACTATCCGCGCCACCCTGCCCGTAGGCGTGTAGGTGGCTGGCCGATAAGTTGCAGCGGGCGGCGGATGCCCGGCATTGTCGCGCGCCGTGGCCGTCAGATTGTCTGACGAGCCGCCAGCTCCAGCACGGTAAGAGTCAATCAGGTGGCCATCACCGCCTGCGCGGGAGACGAAGTGAAGCACGTTCTGGTGCAGATACGCAACCGCGCTGCCAGAGGCATACGGTGTGGAGGGAATCGCGGCCAAATCTGCGGTATGCGTGGCATCCCAGGTGCCACCTCCTTGTCTGGAAAGATGAATATGACGGTTGAATTCGTTCCAATACACCACGTGAACGTTGTTCTGGACAAGCGTTACAAAGGGGTCATCAATTGCCGCGGGCCCGGTTGCGAGCTCTGACCACAGGGCGTTGACGTTCGTTAGCGAACGGGCGAGGGCATGAATGTTTCCCTTGCTCGTCCGGTAGAGGATGATTTGTTCGCTGCCAATACCGATCGCCGCCGGATCGCCTACAGCGATGGGCGCAGAGGGGATAATGGTGGACAGGTCTTGGTCACGCCAGGTCCCGGCGACTAGTTCCAGAAGATGTACTCTGCCATCGGCCTCAGTGTATGCGATGCATTCCTGGTTGCCTACCAGGTGCGGGGCGGTGTGACCCAGGTCGGCGAGACCACGCAACCCGTAGATCGTACCGTTGTACGCGTCGAAGTCGATCCCTGCGACATCGATATTGGGTTCCGTGTATGGATTCAATCCCCAGTACCTTTCCCCTTGTTCTGCATATTGAATGAAAGCCCAGTTCCTGCCCCAAGCGCCCACCCTGATGCCCCTCAAGTCAGGTTCGCCATGATAGACGGTCCACAGCGGATATTGCGACAGCACCTGTGGATTGTTCATCATGTCAGTATCCCTCCACATGTGGGAGGTGTAGATCAGCGGTGTACGGCCGAGAGCGGTCTCTATGCGGTCGAGAAAATCCTGAATGTCGGCCAGGAGTTCGTCGCGTCCGACCTGCCAGTTCGCATAAACAGTGCGTCTGTAGTGGTATCCCTGCTGCGCGTTCGTTATCCCCTGATCGAGCGGGTAACGCCCGGTCCCTGGTGGTGAGCCAGCCGGCACTGCCCCGCCAGTCGGCAGCCTCGGCTCGTCCTCAAGATCAAGTGCCGGAGCCAGGTCGCCCGGCCCCAGACGATTGACCAGCGAGACGACAACGTTCGCTTGATCAGCGATCGACCCGTGGAGCCAGGGCTGCGGCACGCCTCCCCATTTGTTCGCGAAGAAGTGATAGGAACCTCGAATCATTCCGCTCTCTCGAATCCAGCGGTAGTAGTTTCGAAAGCCTCCGTCTGTCATCGTCCCCTGAGACGACTTCGCGATGGCAAATGTCTTCCCCCGGTTCTTCAGGTTCTTGAACCCTGCGGCGTCAATGCGATTTCCCTGGTACAAATCGACTCCCAGGGGCCAACTGGACACAGCGCTTGGTGGAGCGTTCTCGGCAGACTCTCCCGCTGCTGTGGGCTGCTGGGTTCCTTGCTCTTCCAGGGTCGGGGCAAGGGGTCGGAGGGAATTTACGGCATCGTGTCGAACCCGGAGAATCAAGCTGTCATGACCAAGCTGCCCATTTTCATTGCCTAAGCGCCGCGCAAACTTATCTCCAAGACGATGGGGGAAAGGCCCGGCGTCGATAACTTCCGCATAAAGTCCCGGCCGCCTGCTTTCAGGACGCAGCCCCAGGGAAGCCAATTCCTTTGCCTGGAGAGCCTCACCCGTAACCAACAAGGCCACATGTGCCATGCCGCCTTCTCCCCAGGCTCGCCGCACCAATAAATCACCAGGCTGAAAATTGCCGTTAAATTTTTCGCCTGGCATAGCAACTACTTCAAAAAACTGTCCGAAGTGCCGACGCAGCGCCGGTACACCACCAGGCGCAAAGGCATCAAAGATCGCCGCCGGTGAAGGAAAACTTTCTGTGCCAAGAGGGTTCAGTATTTCTGTCATCCCTGCTTTGGATAGCACCTGGCCAAGCAGGGCGTTCGAGGAGCTGGAAACCTTATCTGCAGCAATTGCTTTCGCTGCTAACCCGACAAGTTCACGACTAAGATCGCTCCCAGCTTCTGCTTTGCTCCTCATTTGTGTAAAACCTCCTTGTCCGTCTGATTTCAATCATCAACCGGATCATTGTGCATTCTCTATCGTCAAGCAATCGGTGGCGCACCAAGATGATATCGGAATCGGGTCTCAACCCTGGTCTCCGGGCGTCCAGGCCAACCAAGAAAAATCGGCACCCCGTCCCGCAGGTTCTGAAAATCGAATGCAATGAAGCGGTACCTATTCTTACTAATCCATTTATAGTGCGGGATGGATATCTCACCCACATAGAGCACTGGAGAAAGAGCGCCAACGGGGAATTCATCGTCCGTATCAACCACAATCTCGACCGCTTCAGTAGCTTCTACGATCTTCAATCCGATGAGCCGGTGCTGAGGTTCGCGGTAACGAATGTGCTTAGAGACCACATTGAGAACCCCTGGTAGATGCCACGGGCTCTGGCTTCCCGTGCTGGTTCTCGGGTCATTATTTTTGCGCATATTTGGCTCTCCTTTATAACTTATACGGTAACTATCTGTAACTGATCAAACGCAAAGTCGCGCGCATCGGGCCGGTTCAGCCTGATTATTGCCGCACGTATCCTTGTGAGATCAAGAGAGGGACGGGCGTGAGTAAAACAGTTAGCAGGGAAGCGGACGGTCTTAAGCATTGTCTTGGTAAGGTTCACCCCAAATTGAGCCAGGTCAGCCGTTTCCCGGTCGAACGGACGTGGCAAATCCCCCGAAGGAACAAATGTCACAATGCCTGCCGCATCCTCAAGTCCTATTTGGAAACCCGTAGCATCCGCCGGTATAGGAGTCCCATGGTAAACCTCCGCAGCACGAAGCCATACCTCTCGGCCTGCAAGATTAATCTCTCCTATAAAAGGTTCCCGGAATGTTCCCATAGCAGTTGGGCTTTGAGCCACCATCCCATGGGTATTCCCAAAGTACGTTGTGTCGGGTCCCGCACCGGGCTGGGAAAAGGCAACTTCTCTTGAGGTAAGGGTGCCTGCATCAACGGTTGCTTGACCCAGGGTATTTATCCGGATATTGCTGTTTTCGTAATCATCAACGGTGGTGGCGGTTGAGATTTCTGCAGAGATTTGGATGTCGGCATTATTGACGCCCGGCGGAGTCTCCCGCCCTGTCAAAACTTCAATGAATGGTGTACCAAGGAGCGTGTGACGGAAGAAAGCGGTTGCGTATACCGATAAGATGCGTCGGTGTTCAGCCTCTGTCATTAAAGGTGGCTCCGGCTGTGCCGGAGGCGGTCCCCCAACCGATGGCCATGGTCGCTGCCACTCGCTATTTACCCATTCGGTGTTGAAGAAATTGTGGTTAGCCCTATGGATGTATAATTGAACTTTGAACGGAGAAGGGGCGGTCTGGTCGTAAAATTTTGCCCCGTCGTTATCTCTAACATCCCCATCAGCTGCTGGCAGGATTGCCATGAATGGTATGCCCGCCGGCGCGCTGGTTACCGTGGCAGTATCAGTGGGTGCGAGGGATATCACACCTCGGAAAGTGACACCCTGCAGGCCCTGCAGCAAGCTTGCTACTCCTGATGATGTTATTGATGGGACGAACAAAACAGACTCAGCTCCGCGGGAATGCCCCAGAAGCCCTACTCTTAAAAAGTCAATACGCCCCTCGAAAATTGAGCCGCTGCCGGGAGTGTTTAGCGCCTGGAAGTGGCGCATGGCCGCGATGATGAGCATAGCACGCTGAGCAATATTGATATTACTCATCGGGGTAGGGCCGTTGAGATCATGACAATCCACGGAAACAGAGATAATTCCCAACCTGGCCAAGGCTTCTTGCAAGTAAACATAGCCCCGGTGGTTGCCGATCCGGGTCCAGCCTCCCGGGTTGTTTCCTCTTTCCCGTCTTCGTTCGGCAGGGTCATGGAAGCGGGCGTGATTGCCGTGAGCGATAAATACTATGGGCGATGCGCCTCCTGCAGTCAAGGCAAAAGGCACGCCTGAACCGGCAACCGCAGCGGGGTAAAAGATGTTACCCCTAACCTCAAGGGTATCACCGAAGGCTGAGATCGTACCGCTCGTGTAATTGCTGTTTCCGGGTTGGAAACCACCGCCCGCAGTCGGGTCGATTGCGCCGGCGGTGGAGGCGCCGCAGGGTCTGTCGAGCAAAGCAAATACGACATCAAACCGGGTCATGGTCTCGTCTCCAACAATCCCGTCAACCTTCAGGCTCGGCACAACCTTTTTCTGGTCTTTCTGGAATGCCTGAACTGCCGCTTTGGTCTCACGTCCAAAATTGCCGTCTGCCCCGAATTTAGGGAGGGTATATCCGAGGTCGAGGAGGGCCTCCTGCACTTTCCTGACTGCAACGCCAACGGCTCCGCCTTTGCTCCCCTTTTTTAATTCCCTTCTGTTGTTGAGGACTTCGATGAGAATAGCGTCTCCCTGGAAACGAGAGGCTGTATAGGCCTGCAGGTTTTCGCTGTAGCCGGTATCTTCACCCTCGATGATCGGGATGCCCTGTGGACGACGTACAACGCGCAGAATCACCGAGTCCGGGTACAGACGTCCCCTGGAGTCGAGTACGCGCCGTGCAAACGAGTCAGCCAGGGTGTGGGGTCGGGATCCACCTTCGACTACCTGCACGTAGAAGCCGGGGCGCTCACTTTCGCCATATAGTCCTCCCTCCATTAACTGATTCTGGCTCCATAGCTCAGGCGTGGCCACTATAGCCACGTGAGCAAGCCGCCCTTCGCCAAGGGCCCGGCGGACGATCACGTCTCCCCTCTGGAGGGGTTCGCTAAGCCGCGAGCCAGGGAGGGCCACTACCTCGAAAAATTGTTCATAATGACGCTGTAACGCCGGGATTCCACCGTATGCAAAGGCATCAAAGATCGACGCCGGAGAAGGAAAACTTCCCGCGCCAAGAGGGCTTACGGTCTCTGCGATGCCGGACTTGGATAGCGTCTCATGCAGTAAAGCGCCGCCAGAAAGAACAGCCTTTCCGGCGGAAATAGATTCATCCGCAAGCCCGACGAGTTCAACGCCAAAATCCTTCTCGACTTCCGGAAACACTTCATCGTCCTGTTCCTCGTCGTCTTCGGACTCGCAGATTTCATAGGCGTCCGTTTCTTCATTATTTTCTTCTGCCACAAACTTCTCTGCCCGTAGAACCTCAACGGTATCATCCTCAAAGGACTCGTCGTCCGATGCCTCAGTCCATGAATCTTCAGCTGCTGCAACCTCTGGCTGCCAGGCTTCCGTAGGGTCAGCCTCAATCCCCTTTGGCGAGAAGAACTTGATTTTGGCGCTTCCCACAAGACTTGGTTCCCCGCCTGTTTTGTGGATGGCGGAGAAATCAACCTTTTCCTCTACGCCCTCACTCCAAACCTTAAATGTCTTAGACCATGCCTGGGCAAATGCGCTTGTATTGCATCCGACAAAGCGATGGATTCTCTTTGTATCTCCATTTTGGAATCGGTCTTGAAGTTTTTTATTGCTATCAATTGAGGTGACAAGAATAATCTCATGTGATTCGGGGGCAACAGCTACGCTTGCAGAGCTATGACCGAGCGAGAGCCATAAGTCATCGCGGGCGTGACCCCAGTACCACACGCGTGATAGAGAGTCTTTGCTGAATGTCTTTAGCTTTTTCCACAGATCATCAGCCGTATCTAACCATCGAAGGTTCCAACCTCTCTCCTTTGCCCGTCCTTCAACCATATCAACATAAGAAGCAAAACCTTTATCTTTCACTTCCCTTGTTGACTTACGCTTTTGTTTTAGATCGTCATCCCATCTGCTGTCATAGGCAGGTTTGTAGACAAACCACCAGACCTCTTCATCATCCTGAGCAAATTTCTTGCGCTTATCTTCAGTATCGGTCATCAGTAGCGGGGGTGTGACGTAGTTTGCCCAAGACTTATCATGCTCCACATCCCGGTCATCAAACAGGCCGGGACCACCGGAAATCAGGATGAAATTGCGCTTTTTCGGAGCCTCCTCAGACCCTTCATCATCCCCTTCTTCCTCTTCGTTGAAAAACGTATCTTCTAATTCTTCTTCTCTTGAATATTCGTCATTCCTATTCATAACCACATCCTTTGCTTTTTCTCCCCCGATGGGTGTCATTTTACTAACAGGGTGTATCTCTTCTTGTGCGAATATGCGAGCAGCCTCTACGGCTTTTTTAATGTCCAGACAGCCGTTTCCAACGCGGGCAGCGATTTCTGGCGGCGCCGTTATAGTTTTGCAGGTACTGAGCAGTATTTTTCGAGCCTCATGGATCCAGAGCGGTCGTTGAGCAGCTTCAAACATGCATGCTATAGTCCCCGTCACATGGGGAGACGCCATGCTCGTTCCCGATTTTCTCGTGAGCACAGGCGCCCCAATATGCTGATCCCGGGAACTGGAACGGGCTGCTAAGATACGAACACCTGGTGCAATGAGATCGGGCTTTTGGCGGCCGTCTGCCGTTGGTCCTGAACTGCTAAAAATTGCCACCTCCAGACCAGGAGAATGATGATTGTACGCACCCACAGCAATGGTGCGAAACCCATTGCAAATTGTGCCTATTGTGGAAGTAGGCACAGCATCTTGAGGATCGAACCGGGATTGACATTGTGGACAAGTATTATCGCGCTCCACCCAGCAGTGGAATCGTCCATCAACGATATCTTCCCCAATCAAGGTGACCAGCCATGAACCAGCTGGAGCCACTGGATAGAGAAAAATATCGATATGGTTGTCACCCTTACCTGGATCACGCGCACGGTGATAGATATGACCGACTTCCTGACCACCGACCTGGATGGAACGTTGTTCACCCAGAGGAACATGGAAAACTGCATTGCTTTCGGGCGGACGAACTTCAACAATGAATGAATCATTCCCTGAGTACCAGCATTCCAGTTCGTTGGGGGTAACATCCGCCTTATTTGTCCACCAGGTGACTGTATGTTTTTGCCCGGGGTGTAATTGGCCAGCGGCATGTACCAGTTCGTCAAAATAATTTCCCGTGCTCATACAGATAGCACGACCGGGGGCCTGGAGTAACAGGGCATCCATGCCCTGCTCCACAAGGGTCAAGCCCGTGTGAGGCCCACCACACCGGCCAAGGCTGAGGTTAACTACCCACGGACGCTCACCGGCAACCCTGGCGATAAAATCCAGGGCCTCTAAAATCCTCACACTATCCCCCAGATTTGCCAGGCCGCCTGTGCCCCGAGCCGCAAGATGGACAAAGACAATATTCGCCTCCGGCGCAATACCCACGGGACTGCCTTCTGCTCGTCCGTTTCCGGCAGCAATATCGCAAACATGGGTGCCGTGGGTACCATAGCCCAAAGGGTCACTATCGCCTGGATGATAGCCCAGGGTTTCGTAGGGTTGCGGGCTTTGGAGGGCTCTATTTATCTCATCCGGTGAATAGACAACGCCGTAGCCATACGGTGCGGGCTTTTCTAAGGCCGTTGTATTGCCCTGATCCCAGAGGGCCAGCAGACGGGTAGAGCCGTCACTCTTTCGAAAATTGGGATGAAGAAAGGCGAAGCCCCAGTCGACGATTCCAATGACCGCCCCCTGACCAGTGACTTCCAGCGAATCGGGACGCCGGGAGTCACTGGGGAAAGTCCCGGTATCTGATACTTCGCTTTCATCAACAAACTCCGGTTCAGGCGCCACATACCGTGGACCCTTTACGCTTACCGTTGCCGGATGTTCCCATACCCCATGAATCTGATCACGTCTCAACCGGCAGGTAGCAATATCCCCAAATTGCGTTATGATCCGCACATGGGGAGGAGTAATATCACCCTGCCGTAGCTTTAAAATCACCTCAACTTCTTCGGCTCCTTCTCCCTCCTCAATGAACTCTTGCAGACGGGGATCCACTGCTTAACTCCTTGGATATAATCTTTGCCTTTTGATCTCACAGTGGCTGATTGGGCTAAGATACTGGTGGAACTTTTTTTTCAAATGTAAACTCTCTCTTAAACCCATCATCAGTCGTTATCACAAGGTCAACCCGACCAGAACCCTTACTAATGTTTAGATTCCCGCCGTCGTTAATCTCATATCCATTTCTTGCATTTTCATCTTTAAATTTCAAAGTTGTCGTTGCTGCACCGGAAATGGTGAAATTTAAAATTCCACCGCTTTCCCGGGATTCAACTTTAAGTGGACGATTGAGGCTTGCTAACTCCTTTTTCGCTTGTATCAGTTCACCCTGAATGTTATTCAGACTGCCTTGCAGACTTGCGTTTTTTGCCTCCAAATCAATCCTCGTATCAATTTGAGGTTTTAGCAGCAACGGGCCTACCATATTATTCTGAGGAAACATGCCTGATGCGAGACCAACCGTTAATGCTTCATTTCTCGACAAATCTTTCGCCAACAAAAACCCTATCAAAAAATTATTATTGAAAATTCCATTCACGACGACCTCCTTTACTATAATGAGATTAACAAGACTTACTTATTCCCACTTAACAAGACTAAGGGGAGCATCATATTCATCATATTAGAAGAATCACCTGTGCCGCCTCCCAGACCACCTGTCATTGCCATTAGCGCAAAGATAAGGAAGAAACTATCTTCCTTCTTGAATGTTGCCGTGGCTGCAAACGGTTTCTCTGGAGTGAATGACGAGTCTTTTGCAGGTGTGATGGATTCTAATTGTGGCGGCTTAGTAAGCAATAACGGCAGGATCGACATCATTGACATCTGTTGCGTTTGTTGCTGACCCTTCTTCAGGGTTGCATCAATCGCATTAACCTTTTTGTCCAGCATGCTGGTATTTTTGTCTAAGGTCTCATCCACTTTTTTAATAGCCGTCCTTAATTCCTTCGCCAGATTATCCACCGACTCCCTCGTCGCGACGGGTTTTTCAAATTTAAACCCTGCCCGCCCTGCCGGCGTACTGATAGTTCCTCCCTTCAAACCACCTACTTTGCGTGAAGACAACCTGGTTGCCCGTCCCCTCCTGTACTTTGGATATCGAGCTTCACCGAATGTTTCCTCCCATTTTTCCGTGTCATCTTCAGCTTCTAAAAGCGCCTCGTCATCTTCAAAAACTTCCAAATCATCTTCTTCTAAATACGGCATAATTACACCTCCTGTTGGTTAATGTTCGTATGTTGGCTTTTGGCATTGCCCTTCGTCTCCGTACCTGAATCCTCCGGGATTCTTTGCCCCTTTCCCCTAACTAAACGGAGTTTGCGAACCGCCGGAAGCACATATTCGACGAAGGCATTTGTATTCGGGACATACGCACCCGGAACACCCTTTCCATGACACATTTCACACACCGCATCTTCCCCCCAACAATACGGACACGCACCGAGGGCGGAAGCAAGGGCATCATTCCTTTCCATCAAAACCAAATTCTCATGCCTTAGCTGCTTGTATCTGCCAATGACCCTCTTGAGCTTTGTTTTCTCTTCTTCATCTGGTACGTGCTTATCCTGCGGCGGAGGGTTTTGATGTTTCATGAATTCAGCGATCATTTGAAGCCGGGGATCAGAAATACCCATCTGATTCAGCATATCTACGACATTCATAGCGTTTGCCGCAGAACCGTCATTTGTACGAGAATGGCCATGCTCGTTCATTTGTTTTCTCCTGTCATCCATTAATAGGTAATTACACGGAAACTCATCCTACTACTAATAACTGCCCCTGGGCATTCTGTATCTCGATCTGGGGTAACGACGAAATGCACTCCTATAATGGCGTCGTGAGCGGGGGCGATGTTCTAATAAACCGGCTTCCGAAAACCACTCTGTAAGAACCTCTCCTTCATCATCATCCGCTTCTGCAGGGTAAGCTTCATGCAGTTGTTCTATCAAAACCTGAGCTCGTTCTTCCGGCACGGCAGGATCGCACAGGAAATTCCCTTGCTCATCTAAAAGATAGCCGGGTGTCCCCTGGGAATCTTCTCCCGCATTAGCCTCTGCTGCAGCTTGATTAGCCAGGGTCGACAGCGCATTCATAAATGACCCGAAAGGGGCTGATGCACCCTGCTGGCCAACCGGCACGGTGCTGCGTCCGGCCTTCCCTAATACCTGACCGAGTATACTTTGGAGGAGTGCAGGATTTTGCAAAAATGACATGAGTTGCGAAACTGCCGGAGAACCCCCTCCGGGAACTTGCGGTGGCTGTCCTCCTATTGGTTTCCCTGGTGCGCCTCCTAAGGCTTTACCAGCTAATTTTCCTACCGCGCCGCCGATAGCGCCTCCAACAGGGCCACCAAGTGCAGTCCCGAGGATGGGAGCGGCTACGGGAATGGCCTTCGCGGCAATACTCCCAACGCTCTTTCCGATGTTGTCCAATGTACTCCAAAAACTCTCAATCTCCTCTGGTGACATTCCCGCAAATACATCTTCCAGCATTGCGTCAATATCTTCAGGGTCAAGGTCACGATACTCCGGAGCCATGACCCCCCGAATCGTTTCATAATAAGATTTATCAAATCCTTCATCTATATCTTCTAACCAGACCTCCGTATAGTCATCATAATCGTCCATGACATCCTCCTTTCACGCCAAAAATGTCCTTTTTTGAGAAAGCAATACCCTGCTTATTGTAAGAAAATTGACAGTTTCTGGAACATCCAATATTTTCTTTTATTGTAATGTGGCTGTAAAAAATATCATCAATTCCATAATTTTCACTCAGGAACAATCACCGTGTTCCTCAATAAAAAAAGCCTTACTGCAAAAATGTTCCTGGAAACATCTTCGGCAGTAAGGCTGTCTTCTAACGTATATCCGTGAAGGGCGTAGGCACTACGCCCCTACAAAAGACCCTGTTACTTTGCGTCCCCTGATCACTCAGGGTTTGCCTTTGTCGTTATGTTTTTTGTTGGATAGCCCTTTATCTCATCATACTTGCTCCGGTTTATTCGATAATAGATATGATTGTCCTGCCCTTTCTGCTCAAGCAGGAGGCCTTGTGCCACCATTTCCGAGAGGGATTTTTTGACCTCCCGTGTCTTATGCCTGACCTTTTGCTTCAACAACCACCACTCAGCGACACCCTCCAGCGTGTCCTCGGCATCGGGATGTTCGGACAGATAAGCTACTATCTCCTGCATAATGGATGGCTTTCCCATTGTATACTTTTCCTGCTTGTCAATAATTTATTTGAAGTTGAGATTGCTTCCTTACGTTCGCAATGACAAGCGGTAATTTCGCTTTCTGTAATTACTGGCAACCTAGCATTCCGCAACCGCTGTGCCCTCATGGGCAAAATTTATCGCACAAAAAGTTGAATAGTTCTCAAATGCTGATCAATGAAGGAAATGGAGATGTTTTTTGTGCAGGTAAAGATCAGGCGATGCCTTTGATTTTTTCATAATTCACGCATCTACTATGATAAATTTATCCTGGTGATTTAGATGGAAAATGAGTAAGTCCCTTTTAATAAAGAACTTGATGGTAGGACAAATTTATCATAGCAAATACAAGGAAATGTCCTACTTATACATTATAAAAAACCTAAGTCTGTGTAAGGAATTTCAATGCTGTGATTTTAGAGCGACGAGGCTCGTCTCTCTACATTGCAATCGGCCACGAATGAATATAAACACGAATACAACAAAGAGGTTATGGGCCCTTTTTTTTTTGATTGAGACCGGGGAGTGCTATAAGGGATGGTCTTGTAGTTTCCAGGGTTTATGTGGTGCTTATGGATCAGTTGTCAGAATGCCCACCGATTCTTCTTTGCAGCCTGTGCCGACCTGGTGATGTTGCCGTGACGGGCAAGGGGCTTTGCAGATACGCAATTTCACGCTCTGTGATATTTAGTGGCCACTATCAATCCACGCATATTTCATTCAGTGGAAAGAATCGTTTTTTTGAAGTACGTTGCGCTGAAAAAATAAAAGGCCTTACCAACCTTTTGCCCAAAATTGGTGACCTCGAAAATTCTGCCTTAGATGACTGTACTTCTCAAATACTATCATCGCACTTTTACCTTTTAAATATCCCACTATCGTTGATACTGATTATTTCGGCGGTATTGCCAAACATATGTGAATATGATCTATACATGCTTTACCTTCTATCACTTCCACTCCTTTGTACTCACTTAAACGACGTAATATTTCACCCATTTCTTTTCGCAGCTTTCCGTAAACTATCTTATGCCTTTTCTTCGGCACCCATACAACATGATACTTGCACTCCCATACCGTGTGTGATAGACTCTTCTTCATCCTTAATCTCCTTCTGCTATATTGCTAATCTTAAAGTATTCCCAACCGCAATATACCGAAGGAGATTTTTTTGTAAATACTACAGCTTAGCTTTTGCTGTTCACACCCGCTTAGCGGATGGTTTAGCTTAGGAATTACATGCAAGGCAATGATCGTCAATACGGAACAAATCAAGACATTTGTTAGTAAATATTACCCATATTTTGGCATAAACAAACAGCAAGAGATCTCCCGACTCCTGTTTGAAATTGTCAAGCGGGAACGTATCGATTATACAAAGATAGCTGAGAGCTTACCCAAACCACCAAGCAGATTTTCCACAATCAAAGATTATCTGTTGAAGCGACGCTATCCATCTTT
Organism: Candidatus Brocadia sp.; assembly: GCA_013360945.1. Classification (GTDB taxonomy): domain Bacteria; phylum Planctomycetota; class Brocadiia; order Brocadiales; family Brocadiaceae; genus Brocadia. The sequence continues at coordinate 35,787 of JABWAQ010000008.1, read as the reverse complement.
CGCGGAGAGTAACGTTGAAATAATAAAATCCTACAAACAACACGTTGGGAAGAGACGGTTCGGCATCACCGATTATAACAGGAGAATGGAGAATTTTTACCTGGTGCGCGAGGATTATGATTTTTTTAAAAAATGCCCCTGTTCAAGTAAATCCGCCCACTGCGGTTATTATGTCGTCAATCTCGGCAGCGGGTGCCCGTATGAATGCACCTATTGCGTCCTGCAGGATTACATTAACTCACCGGGTATTATTCTGCCTGCCAATATTGAGGAGTTTTTTTCAGCATTCAGGAATCTGGGACGAAACATCCGCTGTGGTTCATGTGAGTTAACCGATTCCCTCGCGTTTGACCATATCACAGGATACTCACCGCGGATCGTCGAGTTTTTTCGCCACTATCCGAAAACCCTGTACGAGTTGAAAACCTAGAGTGACAATGTTGATCTTTTGACTTCTGTTCCAGGGGCAAGAAATATCATTGTCTCCTGGTCATTGAATCCTCAGAAAATCGTGGAGCACTTTACCGCCCCGTTAGCAAAGAGGCTCGCAGCAGCGCAAAAATGCGTTGCCCATGGCTACCAGGTCGCCTTTCACTATGACCCCATCATTTATTACCCAGGATGTGAATCCGATTATGAGGCTTTGATCGATATGACTTTTCATGCCGTAGGAGGTGGTGATGTTGCATGGATAAGCCTGGGCATCCTCCGTATGACACCGCGCCTGAAGAAAATCATGGAAAACCGTTTCCCGGGTAATACCATACTCGATGAAGAATTTTTTACCGGTCATGATGGCAAGCTTCGGTATCCACAGGAAGTAAGACGATCCCTCTACAAAAATATGACGTCATGGATCCGCAGGCATTGTAAAGGTGTCCCGATTTATCTCTGCATGGAAGAAAAATCGATGCGCTTCGAGAAGCCCGTCGTTTATCCACCTGAGCCGCTTATCTCCCCTGATCTGTCAGGAGTTCCCGCCTGAAGGTTATTGCATGGCAAATACATCTCATGCCATTCGAAGCCTCCATGCCTCGATTTTGACTTTCCACCATAGGAAAAGCCGTACTTTTGATAATAAGGAATTACGTCAGATTTGCAAATCAAGAGAATCTTCTCTTTTTTTAAATCCTTTGCTACACCGATAAATTTTAGCATGAGTTTTTTGGAAACTCCCATACCCTGGAATCCGGGCAAGACCGCCAAAGAAAAGATGACGATATTTTTCCCGTCCTTCACATGACCCACCATGTCCTTAAATGCCTCGTCCGTTATATCCTCCTTGTTTGTTGCTCCGCTATTAATCATTCCAATGATCCGTCCGTTCGATTCGGCAACGAGAAATCCTTCGGGAAACACCTGCATACGTTTCTGAATTTGTTCCTTCGTTGCCGCATCAGACGTATAGCAAAGAGATTCCAGAGTATAACAGGCATCTAAATCGTGTTCCGTAACATGTCGGATTTTCATAGGAAGTATGAATATGAAAACGCTTCTTATCAGAAGATTTTGCCCTCGAAAATGCACATCCGAACAAACCGGAAAAGACGAAATCCAAAACGCGAACGCGTAACACAACCCTGACAGGGTTGCTTTTGTTGCTCAGGAATACCAAATCCTGAGATAGCTTCACTTCTTGCAGTCACTTGATGGCTACCGGCACCGGGGTGTTTCTGTTCAAGGCAGAACCGTCTCCCAGTTGACCGTTCTTATTTAGTCCCCATGCCCATACCGTGCCATCGGATTTTAACGCAAGGCTGTGCTCTCCACCGCAAGAAACAGAAGTAGCATGTTCAATGTTTTTCACGAGCGTGGGCAGCCCCCTACCGGTGTTAGTCGCATCACCCAACTGACCCGAATTGTTACCGCCCCACGCCCATACGGTACCATCTGACTTCAGAGCAAGGGTATGATCTCCACCTCCGGCAATTGCAATCACATTTTTCAGTCCTTCCATCGGATATGGTGCGCTCCTGCTTTCTGCCAAAGCGTCTCCCAACTGGCCGCACCGATTAAATCCCCACGTAAGAACCATGCCGTTATTCTTCAGGGCAATGCTGTGATCTCCGCCACCATAGATACTGATAATGTCCTTAAGTCCGCTAAGTGAAACAGGAATCGACCTGTCAGTGGTGGAACCATCCCCCACCTGACCGTACTTGTTAAGTCCCCATGCCCAGATCGTGCCATCCGCCTTACGGGCTAGGCTGTGGTACCCGCCTCCGGCAATGGAGAGGATGTTGACAAGCACCCTTGTCTGTACCGGTGTGTGTCTGTCGGTTGTGGTGCCGTCCCCTAATTGTCCGTATGCGTTTCTCCCCCAGGTCCAGACCGTTCCGTCTGACTTCAGGACGATGCTATGTTGCCCCTTTGTGGCAATTGCCGTAATATCATGAAGGCCGTTCACCTGCACCGGTGTGTTTCTGCTCTTTGTCGTGCCATCCCCCAGTTGTCCGGCCCAGTTGCCTCCCCACGTCCAGACCGTACCGTCCGTCTTCAGCGCCATACTGTGCCACACCCCTCCTCCAATTGCAGCGACGTTCCGCAAGTCCTTAACTTGTACCGGTGTTTTCCTGTCGGTATTTGTTCCATCACCAAGCTGACCGTAGACATTTAATCCCCATGCCCAGACCGTGCCGTCTGATTGCAAGGCGAGGCTATGAAAACCCCCGCATGACACTTGCACGATAGTCGCTGCGGAGGTGACCATGCCAAAACACAAAATCAGCGTAAACGAGATTACAAAACCGTAAACAATGTTACGTCTGGTATACATAGATGGTTGCGGTTTCTGCGTATTTTGAGGTTTTCGTGTTTCTTGAATCAGCGTCTAGACGGTGCGGCAGCCGGTAGCCTGTCCGCACAAGCGAATTGTTATGCCCGTTCTCTGAACGAAAACGCACTTTTTCTAAAAGCCCACCAAAAAATAGGCAACGTGAACGAGATGTTTGGTGGGCGATGCCCACCCTACTCCTGCAAAATTTCGATGAACTCATTGTACAACTCGATCACAGAATTATCAATATTATATTGATTGGCATAAGGAGCGGCGGAATATGGAATGCGGGTGATTGTACGGCTGTACAGTCCCGATTGCTACCCTTACGTGGATCCGGCGTGAAAAACCACACGCATTAATCGTTCGACCAAGCTCACGACGGAGTCCACCTGCTTATGAGCAGACAAGAATTATTTCCATCATAATCCATGGTATTTATCAGTGCATGGTTGATTTCTTTTTTGAAAGATTTTTCTAAGATAAGGTTCAGATTCATATCAGTATCTTTTTCTCTGTGATTGATGATGCGCGGTATTTGACCTGTGTTTATGGACATGATTGATGAAATGAGTTGTGCTGCACCAGCGTTTCCATACGATTCGCCGATATTCGATTTTATTGCCGATATTGGAATACAATCGCTATTTACGCCAAATAACAATTGGATTGCCTTCGCTTCTACTTTATCCTGCACCTTGCATCCATTCGCATTTGCACTGATGAGATCAACACCTTCTTTTCTTATCCCTGCGTCTTCCAGTGCCTCATACATAGCCTTTTCAGCACGACGCACTCTTACTTCCGGAGGATGGTTTTTACCACCCACGAAGGTATTGCCAAAGCCTCTTATCTCCGCATAGATATGGGCTCCTCTGTCCAGGGCGTGCTGAAGTTCTTCCAGGACAACCACGTAACTACCCTCGGCCATGACAAAACCATTTCGCTCTCTATCAAAAGGCAGGCTTACCTCTCTTGTGCCATCAAGACCCGATAACAAACCGCGCAGATAGAATATCAGGTATAGATCAATGGATATCTGTTCGACCCCGCCTGCCACGATTACCTTTGCCATATCGCGCTGAATCATTTTATACGCATCTCCAATGGCGTCGGTACCGGACGTGAAACCCGCAGAAATAGTGCGCGCGAGCCCTTTAATTTTAAAGATGACGGATACGTAATTGATGGAAGAATTCAAGGCAACGTCATAGCTGAGCATGGGAGAGAGTTCAGATGGATTGTTTCTGATGATTTCATAAAAGTAATCAGTTGTTTCGGAAAAATTGCCCAGGGATGAGCCAATGACAATACCCATCTGCCCTGACAATGAACCGTCCGTTGGGAGTTTTCCGTCATCAATGGCCATCTTTGCTGCAGATCCCAAAAACCTTGTGCCCTTGTTCAAATATTTCAGGCCCTTGCTGCCAAGGTATATCTCGGGTTTAAGGTCTCTCACCTCGCCCCCCAGCTTGCATTTATACGGAGAGAGGTCGAGGGATGACATGGGTGCGATACCCGATTTTCCTTCCGTAAGATTATTCCAGAATGCCTCTTTACCGCATCCAATGGGGGAAACAACACCTAATCCAGTAACAACGACTCGTTTTTTCATACTTTGCTGAATATCGTGGTGGCGTTATTGCCACCAAAGGCGAAGGAGTTATTTAAGACATGATTCACTTTTAACTCTCGTGCCGTATTGGGCACGTAATCGAGATCACATTCCGGGTCCGGAGTCTCGTAATTAATCGTCGGTGGTACAATTCCGTGCCTGAGTGTCAGGCATGAGATAACCGATTCCACAGCGCTGGCAGCGCCCATGAGGTGGCCGATCATAGATTTTGTAGAACTGCAGGGAATCCTGTAAGCATCCGCGCCAAATACACGCTTTATGGCGATGGTCTCCGTCTTGTCATTATGTGGCGTACCCGTACCGTGGGCATTGATGTAACCAATATCAGCAGGAGAGCGTTTTGACATCGTTAATGCATCGCTCATGCACCTTACCGCCCCGTCACCCTCCGGATGAGGCGCCGTCATATGGAATCCGTCACAACTCAGCCCATAGCCCGCCATCTCTGCAATAATTGTTGCCCCGCGTTTTTTCGCGAATTCATAACGCTCCATAATCAATATCCCCGCCCCTTCGCCAATCATAAGCCCCTGACGGTTTTTATCGAAGGGTTGGCAACGCTCAGGCGCCAGTGCCTTGAGGTTATGAAAATGGGTAAATTCAGTTTGGGGGATCATGTCACCGCCACCGACCATCATCACATCTGCTTTGTCCCCGAGAAGAAGCTCGCAAGCCCAGGCAATGGCATGGTTGCCCGATGAACAGGCATTCAGTGAGATCATGGCCGGTCCCTCAAAATCAAAATATTGGGCCAGAATATTCGTAATTGAATTGGGTGGATAAACCGCAGCAACGATTCTATCAAAGCCGTTATCTTTCTTTGAGGTATCTAATCGCAGAAGCCTTTCAAACGGCGTCAATTCGGCTGCCAACGTCCCTATAGCAATGCCGAATCGCTCCTTATTGTAATTTTTGTCATGCAACAAGCCGCTTTCCTGCAATGCCTCTCTTGCTGCATAGTAGACGTATTTATGGATGGTGTTTTCCTTAATCTGATTCTCAAGTGAAAAGTCCCATTGGAAATTTTTAACTTCACAGGAGCGATGAACTTTATATTTGGAGGTATCGAAGGATTGCATCTCGTTGGCCCCGTTCCTGCCATGGATGAACGATTCCCAGCTTTGCTTGACCCCAATTCCAACTGGCGTAACTAATCCTAAACCTGTAATTACAACCTTTGGCATATTTTCGATCTTAAAATCATGATTTCAGCTGCTTTGCAGCGCAGCCGAGATCATTGTGCGACCAGTTTAAAATTCCCGGACATGAAATAAGAGAGGTCAACTATTCGCTTTCATTACGCAAATACGTTGACCTATAATAACCAATGAATTGACTTCTTATGATGATACCTCAATCGGCGTCAATTCCACTTTTTTCACAGGTTTTTTCGATTGATTGTATCTCTTTAGGACTTCACCGTAGAACCCCGATGCCTGTAATTCTTTTAAGTTTTGGATCAAGTGCTGATACACAGTCTGCCAATCCAAATTGACCCTGAATGCAAACATGGCGGCGTTCATATTGTCCTTTAGTATCTCTTTTGCATTCTGAAACCTTTGTCTCAATACTTCTGTGGCGTAAATTTTGTCATATAGATATTGGAAGCCATCGATGAGTTCCTGCAGAGACATGTTTTTAAGGATATACGTAAGGTGATGGGATGTGTAATACTGCCAATCCTCCGGAAAGTTTGTTCTGAAAAGCCTTCCCTCGCCGTTCAGCCGGTGATACAGCGGCGTATTGATGAAGGGGCATAAGATGCCGCAAGTCATAATATCAACATGGGAATCAAGGACAAAATCTGCAGCCTGTTTAAAGGTATCCGGGGTATCGGCGTCATTGCCGAATACCATCGTTCCCCAAACTGCAAGACCATGTTTACGGATATTCGCGATGGCCTCAAAATAATTATCAATCGAGATACGCAAGTTTACATTCTTATTCATCGTTTTCAAGGCTTCTTCATTAATGGACTCAATCCCGATTAACACCCCAACACACCCGCTCTTCCGCATGTATTCGAGGGTTTCATCATCTTTATAGATATTGAGTGAGGTAAATCCAAACCAGTTCTGGTAAATGCCGCGATCCACCATGCCCTTGAAAAGGTCGCGGACACGCTCATTGGATTTTTTGCTGTGTCCGTAAAAATTCTCATCCGTCAGGATCAAGCCGCGATATTGGCCCTTGATGGATTCGAATTCATCGAGGACGTCTTCAATGGGTCTTTCCCGGTATTTTTTGCCCTGAAACTGGGGCACAGAGCAGAACTCACAACTAAACGGACATCCGGCGGTAGTTATAATACCTGAATACCGGTATTTGTACTTATCCTTCAGATATTTTCTGTCGGGTCGTAATCCCTGATATAATTCCATCGGGGTCAGAACACCATCGTATCTTTTTTGGAGACAGTCCTTTTCAAAATCACCAACAATCTTTTCCCAGGTAGTCACCGCCTCTCTGGTCACAACGCAATCCACATATTTTGCCGCCTCTTCCGGGTAACTCGTTGCATGGATGCCGCCCATAATTACGGGTATCCCCCGTTTCCTGCAGGCTGTAGCTATCTGATATGCCCGATGAGCCTGATAACTCACCGATGTGATGCCAACCAGGTCCGCCCCGCCAAAGGTAATATCCCCGGTATTTTCGTCAATAGCAAGCTCCTGGGTTTCATCAATGATATCGACTTGCCAGTGTTCCGGTGTTAACACCTTCAGATAGCCGAGATTCACCGGCATTTGATTCAATACCGAAACATTTTCCTCACCAACATTTCCAATCGGGTGAGGATTAATAAGCACAAGTTTTTTCATGAACATTCCTCTTATAGAAGCAGAAAACACAAAGAAATTAAATTCTTTGCATTTTGAAATTTTTAGAAAGATTGTAACAATTTAGTTTTTTGAAATATTTCAACAAAAACATCTTTTATATCTATCTCCATTCCCAAGACGCGGCTCATTAATTTCCCTGCCTTTTCAGCAAATGAGATTGAACGGTGAGAAATCATCATCTTCTGTCTGCAATATTTTTGGCCGGATTCAACAACCAGACAAATCTTCCGGCATTGTTTTTGGCACTAACAAAACCTGGGCGATGGCATAATCCCGACAGTGGGATAAGGATACAGAAATATTGTTGATACGCTTCTTTTCTGCCATTTCCTTCACACTTCCATAAAGATTCAAATAGGGCCTGCCCATTTCGTCATTTAAGAGCTCGATATCCGTCCATTTCATGTTGCCAACCCAACCGGTCCCCAGGGCCTTGAACATTGCCTCTTTTGAGGCAAAACGAGCCGCAAAATGTTGATATTTGTTCTTCTTTTGTTTGCAGTATTCCACTTCTTTTTCTGTATAAACCCTTCTTAAAAAATCCTCATTGGCAGAAAACAATTTTTCGATACGTTTTATTTCTATAATATCAATACCAACATACATAATTATTCACTTTAATTTACATTTATTGTAACTGCTTGCAATGCAAGTATCTGTCCCTATAAAACGGGCATTTTACAAGTTTGTAAATTTAATGTCAATGACAATTTCTCCTGTGATGGGGCAAAGAAACTGGTAGGGTTAAGCTGGACTGAAGGCATTTCGTAAAATATCATCAGCATCGGGCGGGGAATACATAACGCAGCACGGCCGTAAACAAACCCCACCCCTTCCCTCCTCGTAAACAGGGAGGATGATAAGTTTTCCCCCGTTTACGGGAGGATTATGGGGGGTTTAAAAACTTGCCAAAAAAGAAAAGATTTTACAGAGTAATACTATAACTCCATGAACAGTTACAAAAAAATCGGGAATGCTGCCAATTAAACCTACTGTTACCGAACACCTCTTCTATAAGACAACATGCACTTGCGGTCACTCAAACCGCCTTGAAAACGCCTCAGACATCCTTCAACCCATCTGTGCTGAAATCAAAAATGAACTGATCAACCGGCAAGTTATCAATATCGATGAAACATCATACCCTCTCAACAAAACTTTTGCTTGCCTTTGGATATTTGCCACCCAATGCTTCGCCTTTTTTACTATCAGCGCCTCCCGCAGTTCTCAGATCATGCGCTCCGTCCCGGGAGAACTCTTTGACGGCATTATCATCTCCGACCGCTTTTCCGCTTACCTCAAATATCACAAAGACCGGACGTGCGGGCTTCTGCAACTCTGCAAGGATTTTGGTAAGTATTTATCTGTTTTTATCTAATAGATTTTGTATTGATTTGTTCCGGTAAACTGCTATTATAATCAGCCGGTTGCCATGAAAATAGAATTTCATGCCTCTCCTGCAAACCTATTGCGTAGTGTCAAAAGTTTTTAGAAATTTTTAGCAAATATCTTTTATTTTCAATATCTTGCGATAAAATAGCTTGCCTCCCCCCTTATTTAAGTTCGAAATAGCAGATAAACCACTACTTCAGGAGGCAAGCTTATATCTAAAATCGCTCGGTTCGTTATCTGGATTTGCTCAAAATTTACCCGTGTTGAGATAGAGCAAATCGTTAACGGTCTCTTAGATGTCCTGAATAACCGCTCTACAGAAGTAAGACCCAAAGATGATTTCAAAGAAAAACATCCCAATTACAGAAATTTCTTTGTTGATCCTCTTGCGCCTTTAACTGAAGTTCCCACCCCTAAGCAATCGAAAGATTACAAACTCCTCCTGGCTGAATATCAAGCTACACACGGCAAACCTCTTAAAACTGTCCGTCACTACTCTGACGTCCTTAGAGTTCCAGAACTCACCGTTTGTCCTCTCTGTAACGCCCCTCATGCTTACCTGTACTACAATGATGGCAAAAAGAGAACTCAACTTAAATGCAAGGTCTGTGGACATCTTTTCCAACTGGGTAAACGATTCCGTAAAAACCTTTCCTACCTCTTCTGCCCTTATTGCCATTGTGTGCTCTTTACCTGGAAACAGCGCAAAGAAGTTACCGTCTATAAATGCCCCAATGATAACTGCCCTCATCGTCTGGGCGCCATCAGAAAGCTTAATCCCAAAGAACGTGCTCTACTTAAAACCCACTCTTCTCAATTTAAACTCTGCTATCAATATCGCCAATACCATTTCCAATTTCACGATATCCTTCACTCCTCACCACAAAAGCCCAAAATAGACCTCTCGAAAATCCACAACTCTGACAATACCCTCGGTCTTATCTTGACCTTTTACGTCTCCTTTGCCATCACTGCAAGGAAAACCGCTTCTATCCTCAAATCCGTTTTTAACCTCCCGGTCTCTTATCAAACAGTCCTCAACTACGCCGAAGCTGCCGCTTTCTCTTGCCATCGCTTCAATCTCATCCATAAAGGACCTATCGACACGATTAGCGTAGGTGATGAAACCTATATTAAAATACTGGGCAAACACGCTTATGTCTTTCTCTTCATCTCATCCTCAAATCACAAAATTACCGCTTACCACGTCGCTGACAATCGAGGAGTTCAACCGGCCATCGCTGCTATGCACGAAGCCACTCGTACCGCCCCCCCCTGAACAAGAAATCACCCTCGTCACCGATGGCAACCCCTCTTATCCCTCTGGTATTCACTTTCTCAACTCTCTGCGCACACAAAACAATTATCACTCCTCCATCCAACATCACAAAGTCATCGGACTACAAAATCTCGACAAAGAATCTGAAGAATTCAGACCCTTTAAACAACTCATCGAACGCCTTAACAGAACCTATAAACATCATGTCAAACCCGCCAATGGCTTCAATTCTTACAACGGCGCTGTCTCACTTACTACCCTCTTTGTTACCCACTACAATTTCCTTAGACCTCACATGGCGCTGGGCTACAAAACCCCTGTCCCTTTACCTGAACTCGATTCTATCTCCACCATCCAGGGCAAATGGTTAAAAATCCTCTCCCTCGCCGCTTGATTGCACCCCGTTGCATTGAATCAAAAACACCGTCTTCTCTTTAGCGTGAGCGCTACCTGCACGATGCGCCGCTTCCCTTATAATCGGCGCATATAGCGAAGTGGAACGCAGCGGTATAGTCTTGCTGCTGCCCCCCTGTTCGTTCGCTACTCTGATCTTGTACTCCTCCCTCGAAATTCCCCTTACGGGTTTTTCTCTTCTATACCACCCTCCCTATTATAAAGGCTTTTCTCACAACCTTTATTCTCTCCTACGCTCTTATTCCTATTTGACTCCCTGTTTTCATAAAAGTTTTGACATTACCTTTAAAAATCGTATTATTGCCTGCGTGTCTATGACATATTTATTCATGTCTAATCACCGGTCTCATCCAATATATGTTTTTGAGAATCCCGGGTCAGTTTTTTTAGTTCTTCTTCAATTTCCTTATAATTTATAACGTAATTTTTAAAGAGCCCGCCGATTTTTGTTATTCCTTTCTTTTTCTCAGGAAATATTACAAGGACTTCTGATGTTTCCTGCGTTTCAGGCTTTTCAATCAATTCAATCACCCCGTTGTGATATATGCCTTTTATTGCATTCATAATTAATACCTCCAATTTTTAAATATTATCTTTACCTCTCCTGATACATTTTTTATATTTTAACAATTTCAATCATCTGCGTCTAATTCTTAATCCGTGCTATTCGATGTCGTATGTCGTAGTAAACGATGAAGTTCGATTCTTCCTTGGTAAAACCGCAATGTTGGGCTAATATTTATTCCATCTTTTTTAGAGCGAATATCCTATATCTGTTCCCCTAAACACTTCTTTCGTCATCCCATGGTAGAAAAACACTTTTTATATGGATATTTGCTTCAAACAAAAGATTGATTATAAATAATATCAGCGCCATTAAATCTTGCGCGAAGTATAAGTTATTTAACAAGGTATTTCAATATGATTTTAGCGCAAGGATTAACGTGTTGAACGTGCCAAAAGAAACTGATTCTGAGCATTTTTTTTGGGCGCTGCTTTTTTGTGAAGTGCAGAAGTAAAACTCATGCTCAGAAAATTTGCAGGATTGATATTACTGAGCTTGACATTAAAAAGTACTATTGGTAAATTATACCAATGTCAAAAGGTAACCTTATAAAACATATTAAGGTTGTGGAGGATACGGGAAATATTATCGAGGTGAAGTTATGGCAGGCAGAACCTACCACTGACAAACCGCATGGATATAAATATTCGCTTGTCTATGTTGTGAAGGGTAAACGAGTAATTGGTTATGACAATGCTGAGGGTAAGGGAGACCATAGACATTATGAAAACAGAACAGAGACTTACCCTTTTACTGATTTAAGGACGTTGGTAAATGACTTTTACGGTGATGTAGAAAAATTTATGAAGGGAAATTTATGAAGGTAAAAAAATTTAAAATTGGTATAAAAAGCGCAAAAGACGTATTGGATGATTTTGTAAAAGCCGGTAAAGCAATAGAACGAGGCGAAAAAGTAAAGAAGGAAAAGGCTATTTATTTTGAAAGTGTTAAGGGATTTAGGAAAGCGATTACACCAAAGAGGATCGAACTGCTTCGCTTAATCAGAGAAAAACGTCCTAAAAGCATCCAGGAGCTTGCAAGAATAGCAAGGAGAGATATAAAAAGCATTGTAACAGACATTGGCATATTAGCGGAATTGGGTTTGATTGATATAAAGAAAAAAAAGGATGGACGCAAAGAATCGATGCCGGTAGTTGACTATCATAGAATCAATCTTGAGATAGCAGTGTAAAGGTTTGAAAATGGGGTTAAGATATCCTAAGTCTTGCACTAAGTCACAAGCGGAAAATAATATCACCTACGGCAAAAACTTAACCGAACAACCAAGTATGCAAAAAGTATACATTTTAAAAGTTACGAAGAATGAATAACACCAGAAAACCCTTGATTTCATTGGTGGAGCTGAGGGGATTCGAACCCCTGACCTTTTGAATGCCATTCAAACGCGCTCCCAACTGCGCCACAGCCCCACCTGAATACCCTGTAACAATTTAGTTTTTTGAAAAAGTAGCGCCGATCCCTTGTGGCCGGTCTGTGTTTGGGATAAACCACCCGCGCTACGTATTTTGCTTCGTGCTGATTACAGAGAAATGTTCAAATTTTTCAAAAAGCTAAATTGTTACAATGCCCTTAATCATGGAGAGCACAGAGCCTTTAACGTTCTTCTTTGAGGTTATTGGAAATTTCTCGGTAATAATTCATTAAAAATACCATGATGCATAGGTATTGTCAAGGCTTTTCGGTTTGAATTTCGATTGATTCAGGATGAAATTTTGATAGAATTCAAATTCTTCTGAATGCATTCAGAAGAATTTGTAAAATAAGCATCTGTTTTCGTTTGACGTTTAGAATTTCAAACACCCCCCATAATCCCCCAGTTTACGGGGGAAACAGGGGGGTAAGTCGCTGAAGGCCTAATTAAAGGAAATTTGAATGGCAAAGAAGGAATATAACTTTACGGATATCGAAGGTAAATGGCAGGGGTTTTGGGAAGGTTGCGGACTGTTCCGTGCCGATGAAGCCAGCAGGAAGAAAAAATTTTACTGTCTGGTCATGTTCCCGTATCCTTCCGGCACCCTGCATGTAGGTCACGGCAGGAACTATATTATCGGTGACGTCGTTGCGCGTTACAAGATCATGAAGGGTTACAACGTGCTTTCAACCATAGGGTGGGATGCCTTTGGGCTTCCCGCTGAGAATGCTGCCATCAAAGGCGGTGTTCATCCTGCCATCTGGACGAGGAATAATATTAAGGTCATGAAACGGCAACTCCACCGCTGGGGAGTTGGGTATGATTGGGATAGAGAGATTACTTCCTGTGATCCTGACTATTATAAGTGGACACAATGGATATTCCTGAAACTTTACGAGAACAACCTGGCCTATAAAAAGAAGGCGGCGGTGAACTGGTGTCCATCCTGCGCTACCGTGCTGGCCAATGAACAGGTCGTGGACGGTTGTTGTGAACGCTGCGATACGCCGGTGCGGCAACGGGACCTTGAGCAATGGTTCTTTCGTATCAGTCAATACGCCCAGAAACTGTTGGACGACCTTTCTCTGTTGGAAGGCTGGCCTGAGCGGGTCAGGACGATGCAGGCAAACTGGATCGGCCGGAGTGAAGGGGTGCGTATTGATTTTAAACTGGAAAATTCTGGCAAAACGCTGCCTTGCTTTACCACGCGGCCTGATACGCTTTTCGGCGTAACCTTTCTTTCTTTAGCGCCGGAACACCCCATGGTTGAGGAGTTGGTATCCGGCACTCCTGAGGAAAGGGCAGTAAATGACTTTGCAGAAAGGGCGCGTAACCAGGGAATGGTGGAACGAACCGCCGAAGGCACCGAGAAGGAAGGCATATTTACCGGCAAATACGTCGTAAACCCCATCAACAATGACAAGGTTCCCATTTGGGTAGCCAACTATGTGCTTATGGAATACGGCACGGGGGCTGTTATGGGTGTGCCCGCCCACGACCAGCGGGATTTTCTCTTTGCAAAGAAATATAATCTCCCCATCAAAGTTGTTATTCAGCCGGAAGGCAACGAACTAAACGCCGACACGATGCAAGAGGCATACATCGATGACGGCATACAGATAAATTCAGGGAATTTTGATGGGATGCCGAATACAGAGGCGATAAACAAAATTACCATACACCTCGAATTTAAAGGGCTTGGCACAAAGACCGTAACCTATCGGCTGAGGGATTGGCTTATCTCCCGGCAGCGTTATTGGGGAGCGCCTATCCCCATCATCTATTGCGAAAAATGCGGCATGCTGCCGGTAACTGAATCACAGCTTCCCGTAATACTCCCCGAATCGGTGGAATTTAAACCGCACGGTATGAGTCCTCTGGCGGAGGTGGATTCATTTATCAACACGGTTTGTCCAAAATGTTCAGGAACGGCGCGGCGGGAGATCGATACGATGGATACTTTTGTCGATTCAAGCTGGTATTTCCTGAGATATCTCTCTCCGAAGGATGACCGCCATCCCTTTATCACAAAGAAAGTGAATACATGGCTGCCGGTGGATCAGTATATCGGAGGGGTAGAACATGCCATTCTGCATCTCCTTTACTCGCGTTTCATTACGAAAGTGCTGTACGATATCGGCTGTATCAGTTTTAAAGAGCCCTTTAAGCATCTTTTTACTCAGGGTATGATTATCAAAGGCGGGGCCAAGATGTCTAAATCCAAGGGTAATGTCGTTAGTCCGGACATCCTCATTGACAAGTACGGGGCCGATACACAGCGCCTCTATATCCTCTTTATTGGCCCGCCGCAGAAGGATGCCGAATGGAACGACCGTGGGGTGCTGGGCGCTTATCGATTTCTGAACCGCCTGTGGCAGAAGATTACTGACCACGAGGATGTTTATGCCCGAGTGCTACGTGTGGATATTGATATTAACAAACTTTCGCCTGAGACGAAGAACCTTTACCGCCAGACTAATCAAACGATTAAAAAGGTTACGGAGGACGTGGAAACTTCGTGGCACTTCAATACGGCAATTGCTTCTATAATGGAGTTATTAAATACGGTAGATGCGTTTAACGTTGTTATACCACACAATACAGCGGAAGAGCTTAATTTTAATGTTTTCCGGCACGCTATGGAAACAATCCTGTTATTAATGGCCCCCTTTACTCCACATATTTGCGAGGAATTATGGGAGGTTATGGGACACAAACCGAGCATCTTTCAACAACCATGGCCTGCGTATGATAAAGATGC
This sequence comes from Candidatus Brocadia sp., assembly GCA_013360945.1. GTDB lineage: Bacteria > Planctomycetota > Brocadiia > Brocadiales > Brocadiaceae > Brocadia. Next base: position 20,689 of record JABWAQ010000008.1, on the reverse strand, counting down.
CATTCAGGAGGAAGTGGTAGAAATTGTAATTCAGATCAATAGCAAAGTCAGAAGCCGACTGTCAGTTTCCATTAATGTAAGTGAGGATGAATTGAAGAGGCTTGTATTGAGCGACGAGCGCATTACCGGATTTTTGAACGGCAGGAAAGTTATGAATATCATCGTAGTACCCGGGAAATTGGTGAATATTGTGGTAAGTTAACTATAGGAAACGTAAAAAACAAATGGAGGTAGAATAGGGCTCCAGCCGTTCGGCTGAGTTCACGACGAAGCCTTGCAGGAGGCAACCATAAAGGGTCTCCCTATCGGGAAACCTATCAACTTATGTATGACGCTTACTAGAAAAAAAGGGGCGAACATCTGCTCGCCCCTTTCTGTAATTACATAACGCAGCACAGCCGCAACCAATTCCCCCTTAACAAAGGGGGTGAAGGGGTTGTAAAAAACGTACAAAAAAAGAAAATTATATACGGTAATACGATAAGTATATCTTTTAATAGCTTGTTTTAGACGAGCTGGTATTTAGCGTGTTTCTCTGTATAAACCAGAGCGCCTGTCTTACAGGCCTCCACACAAGCCATAGTTTCAAATCCCTTGCAATCATCACAATTAAAGGCAAAATTGAGCTCGGTATCCTTGGTAATGGCCCCAAACGGGCATTCTGTTACGCATGCCCAGCACCCAACACATTTTTTTGTGTCAATCACCACGTTTCCGTCTTCATATTTGGTGATGGCTCCGTACTCACAGGCCGCCATACACTTGGGTTTTGCACAATTCTGGCACACCGTCATATGGGGCTTGTCTTTCCGTATCGATACCTGCAAACGGTATTGAGGTTTGGGCGTTTCTGCAAATGCCTCAGCCAGGCTCATCGATGCAGAGTGCCTCACCGCACACTCAATCATACACTGCTTGCAAGTCACACATTTGTCTTTGTTGAATTTCTTTTTTAACATTTGTTGATACTCCTTGTGTTTTTGGATAAATAATTACGGTAATTTTATAATAAATCTCAACTAGTCGCAACCAAAAAAGCAGAGGTTTTTACAACAAATCCATCAATAATATTTCCGGAAAAGGTGGAGTCGCTATCGCTTAATCCACCAGAAACCCGATTAAACAAACTGAAAATTCCTATACAATCGATTAATAACGGTGTGCTTATTCTGTTTTCTGCTGTTCCATGTATATAAATTCCTTTTGTAGTTATTTTGTTCCCATTAATTAGATAGATAATCTGCAACACTTTAGTTTTTTGAAAAATTCCACTAACAACGATATTTTCAGACCGTGCAGGAGCGAAACATTTGCTATAATTGACATAAATGCGTTTACACCCAAACGGGCAAATACTTCGCCCCTACTTTTTCAAAAAACTAAAATAGCGTATAAGTCTCAAAATATTTGAATTTTGGTAACAGTTCACCCGCCATCAGACAAACATCTCTCAACTCCCGGGTCTTTCGCCAAATATCTCCCATCCATCCCAGGAAGTATCAAAGCTATGAACGAAAACCCTCCTCCAGCATGCCCTTCGGTTGCTTCACGCGGAACCGGTATATCACAACCTTTTTGGCTTTTCATTTTTCCTCAACCTGGCAATAAAACACTCATGGTCTCAGGTTGCAATCGCCTCCGCTTAATCTGAGAATTTCTGAGTCATTTATTGTGGGTCTTCGCAAGATATTCCTTCATCTTTTCTTCCATCTCATCAGAACTCCGCATATACACCACGTGCTTCTCTTGCGCCACATCCAATGCCACTATCAAGCTTTTCTTATTGATTTTCTTCCCCTTCTCTGTCTTAATATCTTTCACTGCAATACTCCTTTCTTTGGCTTGAATTTCTCTAACTTACTAAACCTATTCAATTCAAGAAAGAGTATAGCTTTTTTCCTTAAAGCTCAACTACTTTCTCCATTATAGCAAGCTTTGCTAAAGAGGACTTGGTTGCGGCTGTGCGGCGTTATGTACTATAAAAAGACTGCGAATTTTTACAACCACTACTCTATGTTCAGGGACATGAAATGATTGAAGAAAATAAAGAAAAGGTTTTGATCCTCGATTTTGGTTCGCAATACGCCCAGCTGATTGCACGCAGGGTAAGAGAGAATAACGTCTTCAGCGAAATCGTCTCACACAAGATTACCGCAGAAGAGATACTGAAAGCCAATCCAAAGGGTATTATCCTCAGCGGTGGTCCGGCCAGCGTCTATGTAAAAAATGCCCCCCGGTGTGATGAAGAAATAGCCGCCCTGGGAATCCCCATATTAGGCATCTGCTACGGGATGCAACTGGGATGTCAAATGCTTGGTGCTGCCGTGCAACCTACGGCTACACGGGAATACGGGAGGACAGCCTGTACTGTTAACAATGAAAGCATGTTATTCAAATCACTCGCACAAGACATCACCGTATGGATGAGTCACGGCGATCAGGTTGTTGAATTACCTAAAGAATTCGAGTCGCTTGCATTTACGTGGAGTTGCCCTTATGCCGCCGTGAAGCACAAGAAGGCGGCATTCTACGGTGTGCAGTTCCATCCTGAAGTTACCCACACACCGCAGGGAAGTCAGATCATCCGTAATTTTCTCTATGAAATTTGCGGTTGTACCGGTGACTGGGAGATGCATTCATACATAGAACATGCCTTGCCCGACATCCGCAGGCAAGTTGGAAACGGGAGGGTGGTATGCGGGCTCTCAGGCGGCGTTGATTCCGCAGTAACGGCGGCGCTCATCCACAAGGCCATTGGCAATCACCTGTCCTGTATTTTTGTTGATAACGGTCTTTTAAGGAACTACGAAGCCGAGGAGGTTGTTAAAACGTTTAAAGAGCACTTTACGGTCGATCTGCACGCCATCGATGCACGGGACCGGTTTTTAGATAAATTAACAGGCGTAACTGATCCGGAAAAAAAGCGTAAGATCATTGGTCGCGAATTCATTGAAATTTTCAAGGAAGAGGCAAAGAAGATATCTCAGGCGAAATTCCTGGCACAGGGCACACTTTATCCTGATGTCATCGAGAGCATCCCGGCACACGGGGGTCCGACTGTAGTAATTAAGAGTCATCACAATGTGGGGGGACTGCCGGCAGAGTTAGGCTTTGAATTAATTGAACCCCTGCGGTTTTTATTTAAGGATGAGGTACGGAAGATAGGGGAAGATCTCGGATTGCCGGAAGAACTGGTCTGGCGTCATCCCTTCCCCGGTCCTGGGCTCGCCATCCGGATTATTGGTGAGGTGACCAAACCCCGTTTGGAAATCCTTCGCAATGCCGACCGGATTGTTATCGAGGAAATACACAAGGCAGGGCTCTATCGTTCCATTGCCCAGTGTTTTGCCGTACTCCTGCCACTCAGCACGGTGGGGATCATGGGGGACGAAAGAAGTTACGAAAACGTCATCGCCATCCGTGCTGTAGAATCAACCGACTTTATGACCGCCGACTGGTACCGCATCCCGCATGAGGTATTGGAAATCATTTCCAACAGGATCATCAATGAGGTCAGGGGTGTCAATCGCGTGGTCTATGACATTAGCACCAAACCACCAAGCACTATCGAGTGGGAATAGGAGAAATATAAGACGTAGTGTCTAATCTTTTAAAACATTTTCCGGGGGATGCCAGCATATGAAATGTCCACATTGCCTGGAGTCATTTCACGACTTCTATGAGGTAATACCTGTCGGTAACGATTCAGAGGGTGATTGGGGGGTTATTAGCAGGAAATGCCCATCCTGTGATCGCGTGGTGCTTGTTTTGGGGAGTGGTAAAATTGGCAGTATTGGGGGACGATATGTTTTAGAGTTTATCAAAGACGAGCGTCTTATTTACCCGAGGGCTCCCAGCCGTGTGCCACTCTCGAAAGAAGTCCCTGATGAATTTGCAAAAGAGTATCGGGAGGCCTGTACCGTGCTTTCTGATAGTCCAAAGGCAAGCGCGGCATTAAGTCGTCGCTGCCTGCAACGCCTCTTGCGAGAAAAGGCAAAGGTGAATGCGTCCAGCCTTGCCAATGAAATTCAGGAGGTATTAGACAGCAGGAGTTTACCGCAGTACATAGCGGAGACTATTGATGATGTTCGGAAAATCGGTAAATTTGCAGCCTATCCCATTAAGAGTGAAAGACCCGGTGAGGTTGTGGATGTTGAACCAGGGGAGGCGGATTGGAATCTTGATGTACTGGAAGTATTATTTAATTTTTATTTTGTTCAACCGGCGATAATAAAAAGGAAACGGGAAATACTGAATTTCAAACTTAGGGAAGCCGATAAAAAGGGGATGAAAAAGGTCTAGCCCTCTAATTCCTGCCTTTCAGCACATTTCAGGGCAATATTTCAGCCACTGTACCCTATTTTCAGTCTTCCCCTCAGAGGGTATTTTAGTTTCAGGGTATAATGAATTTTCATTTCCGTTTCATATCAGAATTGTTACCCACGTACTCTTTAATTAACGTTTTCTCATCACCTGCAAGACCTAGAAAGACCTTGGAAATGATGAATTACAACCCCTGCATCCCGCTCACTGAGGAAGACAACTATCGACTGCACCCCGTGGTGGAGTGGAAGGTGGCAACTGTCCCCCGCTGGCGGGGGATTAAGGGGGTGAAATAGCATAAGTGAAAATTCTGGCAGTCATGTTAACCTGAATGTCCATAAGTTTAGACAGTTACTATGCAATGATAGCAAGCTATTGCCGTAGGTTCAAAAGGAGAACCCTTTATTCATGATAAAGGAGTAGTTGAAGTGGTGAAGAAATCCAATCCACCCCCGCCAGCGGGGGACATGTAAAAACGACAGGTGGAGCGTCTGGACCAGCACAAGGGGTTAAAGATAATTTATAGATCCTTAACTTAACACGTACAGGGCAAAGGGGTGGGCTTTTCCCTTTCTTCAACCACATATCGTATTGCTGCTATCACACCGTTCATTTTTGAAACTGATACATTGAATTTAGAGCAGCCATGAATTTTCCAAAACAATAAATGAGGATTTGATTAATAACAAAAAAATGGTATATTGTTAAAATTAAATTTTATCTGACCCGAACGAGTCGGAACATGTAGCGCGACATTTATGGCGCTGTCCTGCGAAATGCAGGGGCGGGGAAACCCCGCACCTGCACAAGGGTTGGCGTTGAATTGTTTTTGCCGAAATTGTCAAAATATTTCTCTGAAAATACTATAGGATTTAAAACCATGCAGGCAGCAAAGAGTTTTATCATGCATTTGCGGATGAAAAGTTTTAGTACGGTTATTCTCTTTTTATCTGTTTTTTCCCTCCTCTTACCGATGAGCGCCTTTCCGGAATCAGACAGGATAAAAAATTTCCCGCAGCAGGTGGCGCTTAACGATATTATTCATATCCCCACAGGAGAAAAAGTGCAGTTTGCTATCTTAAGCCATTTTTTTAATTGTGCAAGCGTCCTCTACGTTGGTGAAACCCATGAAAACATGGCATCGCATCAGGTTCAACTAAAGATACTCAAGGCTTGTTTTGAGCAATTTGGGAACAACATAGCCATTGGCATGGAGATGTTTACAAGGCCATACCAACCTTTTATAGACCAGTGGATTGCCGGAGAGATAGATGAACAAAAATTCCTGGAAGAGACACAATGGGATAAAGAGTGGGGATATGATTATAGCTTGTATAAAGATATCCTGGACTTCGCCCGTGAAAAAAAAATCCCTGTAATCGCCTTAAATGCACCAAAAGATCTGGTAAAAATAGTAAGTAAAAAAGGGCTAAAAGCCTTAAGTGAGGAAGAAAAAAAACAATTACCTGAAATTGATACGGACGATTACTTTCACCGGGTCTATCTGGCGAATGCCATACGAGGGCATGTGATGGACCCTTCAGCCAATTTGGAACGATATAATGGTGTACAGTGTTTATGGGAAGAGTACATGGCACAAACGGTTGCAGACTATCTATCCTCATGGGAGGGTAAAGACAAAAAGTTTCTCGTATTTGCCGGAAACGGCCACATAATATATGACTTTGGCATCCCCAAGAGGGTGTTTCGACGCAATTTCCTGCCTTATTATACGATTTATCCGGCAGAATTTCGAGAGAACAAACCAACAGCCGATCAAGACATGTTTTTACAGGACATTCCCCTGGAACCGGCTGATTTTGTATGGATCATCCCGCCTCAGACAATTCAGGGAAAGAGGATATATTTAGGGATTCAGATCCGGAAAACAAGCGACAACAAGTTGATTATACAGGAGATAAGTCCGGAGAGCCCTGCGGAAAAGGCTGGATTCCTGGCAGGCGATACTATTCTTTCCATCGACGGAAAAATTCTGGAAAGCGTTATGGGGCTGGTTCATTACCTCCAGACGAAGCAGTTTGGGGATACATGCACGGTGGAAATCGAACGAAACGGGAAGAAGACTTTTAGCGAAGTTACCCTTTTTGAAATGAAACAGAAGTAAACTATGCAAACACAACTATCCACACAATATAATCCCAAAGAAATAGAAGACCGGTGGTATCAATTCTGGGAGGAAAATGGTTTTTTTCACAGTGTGCCAGATCCTTCAAAGGAACCATACGTCATCGTTATCCCCCCCCCTAACGTAACCGGTGTGCTTCATATGGGGCATGCCTTGAATAATATTATCCAGGATATTTTAATCCGCTGGAGGCGCATGCAGGGATACAATGCCCTCTGGATGCCTGGTACGGATCATGCAGGTATTGCAACTCAAAACGTGGTTGAACGGGAACTGGCAACCAAACGCATCAAGCGTGAACAACTGGGACGGGAACGTTTTATAGAAGAAGTATGGAAATGGAAGAACCAGTACGGTTCAACCATTATTAAACAATTGAAAAAACTGGGGAGTTCCTGCGATTGGTCACGGGAACGGTTCACTATGGACGATGGACTTTCTGTTGCGGTAAGGGAAACTTTTGTGCGCCTCTTTGAACAGGGATTAATTTACAAGGGTAAATACATGATTAATTGGTGCCCCCGATGCCGTACCGCGTTATCCGATGACGAGGTTGAGCATGAGGAACACGAAGGTCACCTGTGGCACATAAAATATCCATTCAAGGACGCGCAGCATCTCTTCCTGGTGGTGGCCACAACCCGTCCTGAAACCATGTTAGGCGACGTCGCAGTAGCCGTTAATCCAAAGGATGAACGTTATAAAGAGATGATCGGTGAAATCCTTACCTTACCGATTCTTGGGCGTGAAATGCCTGTAATTGCCGACGAATTTGTTGATCCTTCCTTCGGAACAGGGGCGGTTAAGGTCACCCCGGCTCATGATCCGAATGATTTTGAGATGGGCAAGCGCCATAACTTGCCCTCAATTGTCATAATGCAGGAAAACGGGGTTATGAATGAACTTGCCGGGGATTATGAAGGACTAGACCGGTTTGAGTGCAGGGATGCATTAATAGAAGAATTAAAATTGAAGAAATATATCGAAATGGTCACTCCTCACAAGCATTCAGTCGGACATTGTTACCGGTGTCACACCGTTATAGAGCCGTATATTTCCGATCAGTGGTTTGTCAGGATGCGCCCCCTTGCAGATGCCGCTATCGAGGCTACTCAGAAAAAATCAGTAACCTTTTTCCCTGAACGCTGGGAAAAGATATATTTAGGCTGGTTGGACCACGTACGCGATTGGTGTATTTCCAGGCAAATATGGTGGGGACATCGTATCCCTGCCTGGTATTGCCAGGACTGTGCCGCAATTACCGTAGTGCGCGAGGCACCGATGAAGTGCTCTAAATGCAATAGTACTGCCTTGAAACAGGATAAGGACGTACTTGATACATGGTTTAGTTCTGCCCTGTGGCCATTCTCCACGATGGGTTGGCCCGGACAAACACCGGAGCTGCAATATTACTACCCAACGTCTACCCTGGTAACCGATCGGGGAATCATCTATTTTTGGGTGGCACGGATGGTTATGATGGGACTCGAAATCATGCGCCACGTCCCCTTCTCTCACGTCTACATCCACGGTACTATCCTCGACGAGCAGGGCAGAAAAATGAGCAAATCACTGGGGAACGGCATTGACCCCCTTGTCATGATCGACCAGTATGGTGCGGATGCCGTGCGTTTTTCAATTATCGTCTTAACCACCGAAGGTCAGGATATAAAACTCTCGGAAAGCAGGTTTGAAATGGGCCGTAATTTTACCAATAAACTGTGGAATGCGGCGCGTTTTATCATAATGAATTTGGAGGAAGAACACCCGCAGGAGATTACTCTACAACCGCCAGACTATCAATTTGAAGACAGGTGGATCCTCAGCAGGTCAAACGCAACCATCAGGGCGTGCACGTTATACCTGGAGCAGTTCAAATTTAATGACGCAGCCATGGAGGTCTATGACTTTACCTGGCATTCATTCTGCGATTGGTACCTTGAACTCGTAAAGGCGAGACTCTATAGACCTACGAATCAAAGAGATAAAAAAGTTGCACAAACCATACTTGCAAAAGTTTTTAATCAAATATTACATTTGCTGCATCCATTCATCCCTTTTATTACAGAAGAACTGTGGCAGAATTTAAAGAGTAAGGTTTACGAAAATAAAATCGGCATCCGGGAAGACTTGCGCAGCGAGTCTCTTATGTGCGATGTCTGGCCCAGGACAGATGAACGGTATGAAGACAAGGTTTCTGAAGAAAACATGGTTATCTTGCAAGACGTTATCCGGGCTATTCGGAATATACGCAGCAAGATGAATATCAAGGAAAAGCAACCATTGGATGCCATTATCTCTGTCTCCGGCGATAATGAATGTGATTTGAATGCACATTCGGGCCTGCTCAAACTAATGGCCAGTATTGACCGTTTAGAAATTGGCAAAGACCTTGCGAAGCCGGCTCATTCTGCTTGCGAAGTTATTGGAAAGATACAGGCATTTGTACCGCTTGCAGGCATTATTGATCCAATTGTAGAAAAGGAGCGCCAATCGAAACACTTGAAACAGATGGAAGATCACTTATTGTTGGTACGGCGTAAACTGGAAAATAAAAATTTTGCTGCAAAGGCGCCTGCACATATCGTGGCAATGGAACAAAACCGTGAAAAGGAATTGTTAGAACAAATATTTAAAGTAAAACTTATTTTGAATGACCTTGGATAAGAAATTATGAAAAGACCCCATTTGATCACTTTATTAGGCATAATCATTTCATGTTTTGTTTTGATTTCAATCCTCCATGCAGCGTCACCTTCCACTAAGGTATTGACGAAAAAATGCCCGACGTGCAACAAATTGTTTTCTGAAGAAACAAAGTTTTGCGGCGATGACGGGGCTAAATTGACAGACGTCCCCGTGAAAATGGTCTGCCCTGAATGTAAAAAAGAAGGGGCTCCGGATGAAAAATTCTGCAAGGAGCATGGGAAGAAACTTATTCCATCCGCAGAGGCGCCTTCTGCCCAGGCGGATGATACCTTAAAGCAAAAGATAGAGCTTGCAAAGAAATATTATAAGGAAGGCAATGATTATTGTGATGCCGAGTCATATGATACGGCGATAGAGTCATATAAGAAGGCCGAAGAGGCATTTTCAGATTTTCCGGCGCTGCATTACAACATGGGATGGCTATACAGTAAACTGGGAAATGCAGAGCAAGCCATTCGTCATTTACAAAAATATATCGTTCTGTCTCCTGGCGCCAGCGACATTACAGAGGTACAGAGTTACATTGTTGTGCTCAAAACTGCGTTAGAAAAACGGAAGAAGGCCTTAGATACCTTTAAGAGCAGGGATGAGATTATGAAAAAGGCGCTTAGCGAACAAAAGAAAAAATATGATAGTGTCATTGTGCCGGCGGGTGAATTTATCATGGGGACAGATGAAGCAAGGGAAGATGCCTATCCTGAGCATAGGGTCTATCTCGATGCCTTTAAGATTGATCGTTATGAGGTGACTAACGCACAGTATTGGGAATTTCTGGAATTTATGAAGAGAACAAATGATCACAGTAAATGTTTTCAAGGAGAACCAAGTGGAAAGGATCATACCCCACGATTCTGGGATAATGAATACTATAATATTCCGGATTATCCCGTTGTACGGATCGATTGGTATGACGCTTATGCTTATGCAGCCTGGGCAGGTAAACGGCTTCCCACAGAGGCGGAGTGGGAAAAGGCGGCAAGAGGGTTGGATGGGAGAAAGTTCCCGTGGGGAAATGAATGGAACCCTGTACGGTGTAATCTCAGCGGAGACCCTAAGCCTGTTGGCAGTATTGAAGGTGGAAAAAGTATCTACGGTTGTTACGATATGGCGGGCAGTGTCCATGAGTGGTGTGCCGATTGGTATCTTGATACCTATTATGAGGAAGCCCCCTCCATGAATCCAAAAGGCCCCGAAAATGGTATTCGACGGGTAATCCGGGGAGGGTCACGTTTTTCCCAACCCTTTCAGGTACGAACGAACACCAGGAAATCAGAACAGCCAAACCTGTTTAATGTAGCGTTAGGATTTCGATGCGCAAAGGACGTACAAGCGGAATAATCTCAGAAATTCATTCTATTTTTATGTTTTAAAATAGCGATATATGTCTTATAATATTAGTGATATTTTAGTTTTTTGAAAAATTCCAATAACAGCGTTGTTTTCAACACAATGTAGGGGCGAAGCATTTGCTGATATTAGATTTGAATGTAATCTTATGTTCTGGACAGCAAATGCTTCGCCCCTACAACATAGATTGAAATTCCTATACATTTAACGTTTTTAATTTGAAAGGAGTGATTGCATGAAGCGGATTGGATATTTTATAAGTATTGTCGGTTTTGCATTTGTATTAATAACTTCTTATACAGTTAAGACTACACTCGCTTCCAGTTGTTGCGGAACGAAGGATGCCTCCGCTGCCGAAGCTGAAAAGGCAAATACAAAGTGTGTGGTTTGTGGAAAGGCTGTAGATAAAGATAAAGGCGTAAAGGTGGAATGTGAAGGGAAAAAGGTTACTTTATGCTGTAATGACTGCGCAGCTATATTTAAAAAGGATCCCTGCAAATTTTGTGATGATGAAAAATGTGAAAAACGTAAGGAACACCATCACAAAGAAGGTCACCATTAAGGGTGCGTATTACGGCAGTAAATAATAAGGGCGTTCTTGCATTGGAACGGATGCAAGGACGCCTTTTCGTTTTATGCCCTTTCACTTATCCAATCAATTCCTTTATCTTATTTTTCAGCTCTTTCAAGTCAGATGATTTAACAACATAAGCATCGGCTGACCATGACTTAAAATCATCCTTGTAGCTGCTATAAGCCGTATTGATGATGAACGGTATGTTTTTGTGCTCGCTTAAGATCTTTCCCATCGATTCAATTCCATTCATCTTGGGCATATTGATATCCATTACAACAAGGTCAGGTGTATACTCCTTTACCTTCTTGACGGCTTCGTAGCCGTCTTTTGCCGTAACAATATTATACCCTTCTAATGACAGTTCCTGCTGATAAAGCAACAGTTGATTTTTATCATCCTCTACCACGAGAATCGTTTTCATCGTCCATCCCCTTTAAAAATTGTGTTTTCCGCCTTTTTTACAGGCAAATAAATAGAAAAGGTTGTTCCCTCCTTTACCGAGCTTTTTATTTTTATAAAACCATCATGATCATCAATGATTTTCTGGGACACAGCTAACCCAACTCCTGTACCGTCCACCTTTGTGGTAAAAAAAGGGGTAAAAATATTTTGCATAACTTCAGGACTCATTCCTTCTCCCGTGTCTGAAATATCAATTTTTATGTATTCTTCTTCTATCGTTGTTGTTATCGTCAATATGCCACCATCAGGCATTGATTCAACGGCATTTTTTATCAAATTCAAGAAAACTTGTCTAATTTGAGTTGCATCCACAATAATTTCAGAAAGAGCCGCAAATTTCTTAATCAACCGAACGTTACCTTTTTTGAAATACGGTTCCATCAGGGAACAGGTATTTTCTAATAGTCCATTTATTTGAGTTACTACTTTGACAAGCTCGAATGGTTTACTAAAATCCATAATATTTCTAAGGATTTTTTCCAGCCGGTTAACTTCTTCAATAATAATTTCAACCTTTTGTTTTATACTCTTATGGTCGCCATAATCCCTCAAGATCGCCCTGGCAAATCCACCAAGCGTTACCAGCGGATTGCGGATCTCATGCGCAATATATGCCGCCATGTTTCCAATAACAGCGAGTCTTTCCGAACGGATCAATCTTTCCTGGGTTTCTTTGAGTTGACGATTTCTTTCCTCTAATTTTTCATATGCTTCAGCATTCGCAATTGCCTGCGCTGCACGAAAAGCAAAAATACTCAAAAGTTCAACGTGTTCCGCTGTTATTGGTGTACGGCTGTAGATATTGTCTGCACAAATTACCCCAATTGCTTTGTCTTTTGTCACAAGCGGCACACAGACGAATTCGTTTGCACCAATCATACCTACAAATTTTTTATCACTATCTGGATTGTGAAAGGCATCTTTTTCCAGGATGGGTTTTTTCGTATTTATACATGAAACGATAATTTCTTTTTCATCTGTTAATGAATATGCCATCAATCGTGTAATCATGTGCAACGGGGTATCATAACGATAATTGTACTCCGATCCCTTAACAAGATCGTCTAAATCTTCATATTTACTGGTTATTTCACTCCATATCTTATTTGCCTCTTCCAAACTGGAAGGGCCAACGGCCATTTTGCCGTAGACGATACCCCGTTCCCTATCGACCAGAAAAAGTCTTGCACGATTAAATCCTAATGCAGTTCCAGCCGTGACACAGGTCAGGATCAGATGAAGTAACCGGTCAATTTGCAGCGTCCCCTGCATTAGCTCCCCAAGTTGTCGTAATAAAGTGAGACGGTGAACCTTCTCTTCCTGTTTTGTAACATCTAATGAGAGCTTCAGTAAATGGGTAGTGTTGCCCTTCTCATCTTCAATTGGCGTTGAAAGATTATTGATGTATCTTCTTTCCCCTTTTTCTGTAATATATAGAGTTTCACAAAACTGTTTTCTGCCACTTGAAATTGCTTTAAGAACTGAGCAATGTTGGGTATCTTGACATTCGCATTTATATACCTCACGACAATTTCTCCCGATAGGGTCATATTTTAAATTTAGTATTTTTGAAAGGGTAGTATTGGCCCAAATAATATTCAGATCTTTATCCAGTATGGATAACCCGGCATCGAGTCCATCAGCCAGGTTGTTGAATATATCGTCGGTTTTATCTTTCAAAACAGAGGGCAACATTATAGTTTACTCTTTTCTTGTACAAACTTTTTGTAGAGTGCAACGTATTCTCCCGCGCTTCTTTCCCACGACCAGTCTTGTGCCATCCCATTTTTCATGAGAGTAGTCCATTGTGACTTATGTTTAAATAAATCCACGGCCCTTATAATCGTGGCTAATAATAAGTCTGAATTATATTCTTTAAATGAAAATCCATTAGCCCTTCCGCTGCTCAAAGGCTCTGAACGGACATCTGTGATTGTATCAGCGAGTCCACCGGTACTTCGCACAATCGGAACGGTTCCGTATCTCAGGCTGTACAACTGATTTAATCCGCAGGGTTCAAAGCGTGACGGCATTAATAACATATCTGCCCCAGCCTCAATTTCATGTGCCGAACGTTCATCAAAGGTCAATTTTACCGCTACTTTTGTATGATATGTACTTGCGTAATCCTGAAACAATACATGATATCGCTGATCGCCGGTGCCTAACACAACGAATTGGAGGTCAACCTTCATCAAATCCTGGAATTTGTCCACAACCAAATCCAATCCTTTCTGGTCTGCCAGGCGGGTTATCATTGCGATAATGGGGCAATCTCTTTCCGGCAATTTGTATTTTCGTTGTAAAGCCCTTTTGCAGAGTTGTTTTCCGCTGAGACTTTTCAACCCATAATTTACGATGATATGTTTATCGGTTTCCGGATTCCATAGAGAATAATCAATTCCATTAATGATCCCATAAAGACCTCTTGCCCTTTCTCTCAGCACGCCATCCAGGCCAGCGCCGTACTCAGGTGTTTGTATCTCTTCAGCGTAGGTTTTGCTAACGGTAGTAATAAGATCGCTAAAGACAATACCCGCTTTTAAGAAATTCAATTTTCCGAAAAATTCTAATTGTCTCCAGTTAAAGAGACCCCAATCCAATCCTGTCAATTTCATATCCCAATGCCAAAACCATCCCTGATATGCAAGATTGTGAATAGTCATAATTGTCTTTGTGTTTTTGAAACATGATTTTTTCGCATAGTTAGTTTTTAAATATACCGGCACAAGCCCAGTCTGCCAGTCATTACAATGCACAATGTCGGGAAACACTTTAAGCTTTTCAATGACCTCCAATGCACCCTGAGCAAAAAAGATAAATCGTTCACAGTTATCCTCAAAATCGGCCGTTGTCCCCGGATAATTATACAAACCTTCCCGGCCAAAATACTGTTCGTTATCTAAAAAATATATTGGCACCTTGGTATCGGGTAAAAATCCTTTATATACACCTCCGGTCTTAAATTTGTCACCGATCTTTACCTCAAATTGTATATCAGTCTTTATTATTGGATATGGACTTTCTTTTATCATGCCATAAAGAGGCATAAATACAACAATTTCTACCCCCAATTTTTGCAGACTTTTCGGAATTGTACCAGCAATATCAGCCAGACCACCGGTCTTTGCAAACGGCACAACTTCAGATGACAAATAGACAACCTTCATGATGGCACTGCCAATGCTCTCTTTTCTATGCTTACGTTTCTGAGAAATTCGGCTGCATTTTCCGGCATTACCGTATTAATGTAAAAGCCACTACCCCATTCAAACCCGGCAACTCTTGTTAATCGGGGAATAATCTCTATGTGCCAGTGATAATATTCGATTTCTCCTAAAATAAACGGCGTTGTATGAACAATATAATTATACGGAGGAAATTCTAACGACGCCTCTAATTTGAGAAGAACTGTACGTAATACTTGAGCCAATTCTTCGGTCTCCAGTTTTTGCAAATTCTCAAAGTGGGAAGAATGATTCTTTGGCAAAATCCATATTTCAAAAGGGAATCGGGAGGCATAAGGTGCGAAAGCTACAAAGGTATCATCCTCTAACACGATTCGTGATCCTGTGGATAACTCCTGATGTACCATATCACAAAATAAACAACGCCCCCTATATTTATAAAACCCTTCACATTCATTCATTTCGTGCATAACGGTTATAGGCACAATGGGCGTAACAATTAATTGTGAATGGGAATGCTCGAGAGTGGCCCCGGCAGCTAAACCAACATTTTTAAAAAGCAACCCATAGATAAATCGTTTATCTTTTTTTAAATCGATCAATCGGTCTCTATATGTCCATAATATTTCTTCCACCTGTTTATTATCGAGTTCTGTTAAAGAGGTAATATGTTTTGGACTCTCGATGATTACTTCATGTGCCCCAATACCATTCATCGAATCATAGATTCCTTCGCCGTGTTTGTTTAAATTCCCCTCTATTCTTAAGGCGGGAAATTTATTCGAAACCACCCTCACTCGCCAACCTTTGGTATTAGATTGAGTGCCTCTTTCTCTGTACGCCATAATCTCCGGTGGTGTCTTATCTTCGTTTCCTTCACAAAAAGGACAAAAACTTCCTTTAATCTCCTGTGGCTCTGATTTAAAATCAATCGGCCGCAAGGCTCTTTCGGTCGATATAATTACCCATCGGCCGGAAACAGGGTCTTTTCGAAGTTCTGGCATGTTTTTATAATCCTCCTCGTCATGGTCAAGTTAGGGACGGACACGGACAAACAGAGTTTGTCCGTGCCACCCTGATACACGCACAAATAAAATGAAAATTCCTATACAATTCAATTATGATATTATGCCTGCCACATCATTCTTTCAAAATCGATCGATGGCACACAAAAATAAAATACCGTTCGGAATGGTACCTTTTGAATAACCTCGTTCTCTTTCATAAACTCAATAAGGAATTCTACACCCATACCGGGAGAAAAACCTAATTCTGAAAAAGGGCATGATAATTCCAGTATTTTATCAAAGAAAATACTATAAAAATTCTTTCCGTCGTAACCTGAACTTTTATTTTTAATCTTAAACCATAATGGTTTATCGATAAAGGTTGAAGTATGAATTTGCGTTTCAGCAGGTTGAATAAAAGTAATTACAACTTTTCCGCTTTCGATATATTGAGAAAATAAATTGTTATTAAAATCTACCCGTATAAACAGATTATCTATATCAAATCCGAAGAATACATCATTAATAAGTTGGCCAGAAGTTCTGTGCATCGTATCCATATCCTTGTTTGAATTATAGACACCTGCCTCCAACCACTCAAAATAATTACTCACCACTCCATCGAGTTTTATCTCTAAAAATCTCTTTGGTAATGAATAAACTTTTTTCAGATCTCTTTTTGCAATAGGCGCATCTAACGCCTTTGGGACATCCACATTGAATAATTTGTAAACATTTTTGAGATGCAGTCTGAACAGATTGTCAAACTCACTTTTATACGTTGAAAAATGATCGTCTCCATACCACCAAAACCAATCACTGCCTTCGGCTATAAAAATTTCTTCCCACGCACCGGCCAAAATGCTGCCTGCGGAAAAATCGTTTGTCTCTGCTGCCTTGTTCACAACGAAAGATCGTGTATCTTCCAGGAAATCCCATGCAGTGTTTTTTTCTTCGTGCCCAATCCATGTTGACAGATTGTGTCCAATCCACGAACCAGGACAGATATGCTTCAATGTCTGTTCCGGCGGATGCTCCTCCAAATAATCGATAATGCGAACACATTCTAAATCATGATCCTTATCAATTACTTCGTAAAGTTTTTTCAAGAAATCTAAACCACTATTAGGATAATGCTCCCACGCATTTTCTCCGTCCAATATAATAGTTACAAGGTACGGCCTTCCATTATTGCTGTATTTTTTCAAGCTGTTAATTCTATTCATAAAATCGTTTACAGCTGCGTCCGAATGATATTTTGAGTACTGAAATCCTATCAGGTCGGAAAGGTTATGATCACGGAACACCATATGAATATTATTATCGTTTATATTAATCCGGTAAGGATTGTATAAGAGATCGGGTGTAACAACCATCTCATGCTTATCTCTCAATATCTGTTTTCCTAATGAACAAGCCAGTATCTCTTCATCCGAAGCCAACCAGCGGAATCCTGATTCGCTTAATATCGGGATAATATCATTGCTTACAGCGCCTTCAGACGGCCACATACCATAGGGCGCTTGCCCAAAGTATCTTTTATACGTTTGTACAGCCCTTTCTACTTGTATCTTTGCATCTTCTATTGCAACCAATCTTTTTTTGGGTAAGGACAATTTTGGTAAGGCAACCCTTGCAGATTCTTGATTACATAGTAAAGGCAAAATAGGGTGATAATAGGGAGAGGTGGTAACCTCTATCTGTTTCAAATCTTGCAATCGCTTATGAAGTGGGATAATTTCTTTGATTACTTCTATCTGTTTTGAAAGCACAAATTCTTTATCTTCCTTAGTAAATCCCTCGCCCTTCCTGAATAATTCAAACAGCAAAGGGTCTCTTTGAACAATTAACGGATGATACCATGTGAGGTTAGCCCATACCTGCAAATCTTGAAAATCTCTAGGAGAAAAATTCTTAAGCACGTCCTTTGCGCGTTTCCACCGAAAATTTCTTTTCTTTAATAATTCTTTATACCGTGGATAAATGTTGATCATGTTTTGATGATTTGCAGAAAAGAAATTATCTAATATATAAAGTTTGTTTTCCTCCGTTAAGTCCTCAGCCGGTATTTTTGATAATTTCCAGAACCAGTCACTGGCACGATTCTCTTCGTAATCTTTGAGCTGATCTAGCAGACACGGCACATAATTAAACGTTTGATGTATCTGGGGAAAGCTTTCCAACAACAACGCCATGCCGATATAATCTTTTATACCGTGGAGTCTTACCCATGGCATAAAATACTCTCCCGTCAAATTGTCTTTATAATACGGCTGATGTTGATGCCAATAAAACGCAATTTTGATCATTATTATTCAATACTTTCAGGAAGCTTCTCGAGAATTTCTTCGGGATGTTCAATCTTTTTCCAATATTCCTTGAATTGGAATTTTGGGCTATGTTCACTGTCATGACACATTCCGCAACTATCTTCATCGGTTAAGCCGTAGACGTCGTTTACATTTTTTATATGTCCACTTCCAGCGCCATGACAACTTTCACAACCAACATTTATTAAGTTTTGATTTTTTTCATAATTTAAAAATCCGGAAATATCCCCATAGCCGGTTGTATGGCACTTGATACATTCAGGGTCATATTGATGCCCGGCGTTTACCAAGGTATTATATGATGCGCCGTGTATTGTTTTGGACCAGTGGTCATATAGTATCTTATGGCATATTCCGCAGGCAAAACTACCCACATATGATAACCCATTTGGCAGTGGCGCTTGTGGTGTCTTGCTTAACAAATCTTCATCGAACAGTATCTGTTGGTATTCCTTTAATAATAGCGCCATTTCTTTTGAATCATTATAAGTGCGGTCTAAGGGAAAAACCTCAACAGATTCTCTTTCTGCAATCTTATCATGTATCGTGTACTTTGCAATTCCAATATACTTTCCACCAGTTCCGGGTGAAACAATCGGAATATTGTTAACATATATTGCATCCATTGGCTCGTCTCTATTATGCCCGGTGATGACTAATCCTATTTGCGGAAAGGATTTTGCGATTTTTATAGATTCTTCCAGTGATGCATGTGAAAGTAATACGATTAAATTTACTTTATTTTGTAATTGTTTGATTAAAGGCTTAAGGGCCTTTACAGGTTCAGAAACCTTTACGTAATCCACTACAGAAGAACCGAGAAGAGATTTTGAAAGGATACCTAAAAAGGCAATTTTAAAAGAATGTCCGGCAACAGGATATTCCTTTATGATATATTGATCGATTTTTATTGGAAACGGAGCAGCGATTTTTATATTGCTGGAAAGAAGATTTACCCCATTTGTTTGAGAGAGAAAACTGAGTATTTGTGGATTAAGTTCAATATCCTTTTCACCAAGATTATGTAACACATAACCCATTTCGTTCATTGCACGGCATAGCATCTCTGCTTTAATCTCTTCCTGTCTGTCGAAACATTTAGGAAGATCGCCTAAACTTACCGGGAAAATTACGTTCTTTTTATTTCTAAAAAGATCTATAAACGAATACCTTCTGGAAATTCCTCCGAGTTGTCCTTCATAGCAACCACACGGCTCAAGATTTCCCAGTTCTTCTCCGGAAAATATTATTACTACTTCCTTTGAAAAGGCAACATTCTCAATAAGTAAAAAGCTAAATAAGAAAATAATCAAACATACAGGGCTTCTTTTCATAAAGAACTAGCTCTTACTCATCCTTTTATTTCCCCACGCACAGGAATAGTAATAATTGGTTGAATGGCGCTATTTGTAAATATTTTTAAACTCCCGGTAATTTTCCCAACCGCTACGTCTTTACCTAGTTTAACGTCTATTTTTTTGTTGCTATTATTTAACTCAGACACTGCATAGTCTATTATCCCTGGATCTGCCTCTATCTTTTCTATTTTCACATCTTTATTGACAAAATTAACGATAACCGTTCTGTTTGCATCCTGGTTTTTTTTGATATTACCAAAAGATACTATTTCTGGATAAATTGTGACATCACCAACGACTTCGCCAGAAAATGGTATATCTATCCTTTCCTGTTTGTTGCTACTCGTATAAACAAAAATTATCCCGTTAAACTTGCCAAGGTAATCGTATTTATTAATCGAAACTTGATAACTACCTTTATTATTTTCCACTGTTTTATTCTGTGCAATGGTGATATAGGGGTTCGGGGATTCAACTTTCTTTATCTCAATTTTTAATTCCGGCGCTGTTTTTACCTCTATATTCTTAGTGCAAGAATCCCCTTTTCTTATGATTCCAAAATTTATCCGCTTTGGGTTAACACTAACTTCTTCAAGAATTTCCCCTGTAACAGTTAGTTTATATGCTGGATTTTCCGGATCATTTGAGTTTACAGTGACTGATTTTGTCACTCTGCCAACATAACGACCCGGATTAAATTTAATCTGTACCTCACCTTCTTCGCCTTTTAGTACATTACTTTTTGATACTAACGCAGCTGTACATCCACATGACGATTTAACTTTATTTATAACCAATTCACCTGACCCCTGATTTTTAAATTTAAACCCGTGCGTTACAAGCTCACCAATATAAATTTTACCGAAATCATAAGTCTTCTCTTCGAAAACTATTTTAGGTTTTTCTAAAATCTTTTCATTATTTATAGTATCTGCCACCAGGATATTAGAGCATGTTATGAAAGTCAATAACAGTTGTATTACAAAAAAACACACTTTAATCTCTTTCATAGCAAAAGTATCTCCTTTGACATTGCCGGTTCAATCTGCAAGATTGAATCAGCGTTGAAATAGACTCAATAATTATTTTAAATATTATAATAGTTTATACCATCAATCGAATAAAATCAATATTGATAATCACACAAACACAAAGAGCTGGGCGGTGGGCAGAAACCCACGTAACCCAGCTCTTCGATTTGTTTCTCCTTAGCCTTCCCCGCTTTTACGAGGACAAGCTTAC
>JABWAQ010000186.1 GCA_013360945.1 Candidatus Brocadia sp. | reverse complement strand
CTTACCACATCATCCTCTTTTGATACATCGCCCTGAACCACGAGATCCTTACAGCCAAAACCCTTTACCGATAGACAGATATTTCGGACAGTAGACAGGACATCTTCAACTTTTTCATCATCTTGGCGATAATTAATAGCGACATTTGCGCCCTCTTGTGAAAATCGGACAGCAATAGCATAGCCAATGCCTGAGGTTGCGCCTGTTATCAGAGCGTTTTTTCCTTCTAATCTTCTCATGTTTATTATCTCCAAAAATTATTTTGATACGGTATTTCTGGTAGTTGCATCAGAGTATTAAATGATGTCCTATAGCTTCCGGGGCTGGAAAGAATTCAGAGGAAAAGCTGTTGTAATTTTTGTTTGTTCTGTAACTGTTTCGGGATTCTGCCGTTTACCATGAGAATCGATTATCCAAACCAGCGTATTAGCTTTCTGGTAACTTTGGGAACCCATCCTGAGAATAGCTTTTCGGCATAGTACTTATCTGTTGTCCTTTTCACTGCCAGAGCAAATGTTGGATAGACATGGATCGCATCGGCAATATTTCTCACCCTCAGGTTATTCTTCATTGCCAGAATAAATTCATGTACTATTTCCCCTCCCTGTGGCGCAAGGGCATGAGCGCCTAATAGCATGCCTCTGCTGGTGCAAACAATCTTAACAATCCCCTTCTCTTCACCTTCGATAATTGCCTTGTCTAAATCTTTTATATCATACGTATATACCTTTATCTGATGATATTTTTTTCGTGCCTCATCTTCAGTTAACCCTACCCGTCCCAGTTCAGGATCGGTAAAAGTAACCCACGGAACCACACGATAGTCTGCTTTTCTTTTCACAAGAGGGATCAAGGCATTTTGTATTACAAGACCCGCCTGATATTCTGCTGTATGGGTAAACAGGTACTGCCCTGTTACATCCCCACATGCCCATATATTCTTAGCAGTAGTGCGCATATACTTATTTACCGCAATTGCCTTCTTTTCTGTCTTAACTCCGGCAGCTTCAAGATTGAGCCCGTCGGTATTTGGTGTACGCCCGATAGCAATCATAAAATCGTTAGCACAAAATATCCTTTCCTGTCCGTTGCTTCTGACTGCTACTAGTTTTTGATTCCCTTCTTGTTTTACACTATCTACATCACAATGTGTGTGTATCTCAATTCCCTCCTCCCTGAGGATGGACGTCAGAGTATCGGCAACCTCCTTATCCTCATGGGGTAAAATGTGCCCCATTTTTTCTACAATAGTTACTTTGGTACCAAATCTTGCAAATATTTGTGCAAACTCAAGCCCTATAGGTCCGGCTCCCAATATAATTATTGATCCGGGTAAATAATCTAACTCAAGGGCACTTTCATTAGTTAAATATTTGATCTCCTCAAGTCCTTTAATCGGGATAGCAATTGCCCGTGATCCTGTAGCGATAACAAATTTTCTACTGATAATTCTATGACTATTCAGTTCAAAGGTATGAGGATCGATAAATCTCCCGTTACCAAAAAAGACTTTTATTCCCATGTTCTCAAATCTTTTTGGGTCATCATGCGTGCTAATTTTTGTTATCACATCCCTCTTATGGTTCATAACGTTCTTAAAATCAAATGAAAAAGGCATCTCGTCTAAACCATACTCTTTAGTCCTTCTCATAAGCCAGGCTATCTTTGCAGAACGAAGTAGTGTTTTTGTAGGAACACATCCGGAATAGAGGCAGTCTCCACCCAGCTTGTTTTTCTCAATAAGGGCAACCCTGGCTCCAAGCTGAACAGCTCCGCTTGCTACATTTAATCCACCGACCCCGCCGCCAATTATTGTGAGATCGAAATCAGCCATAATTTTCTCCTTTTTTAAACCTTTTATAGAGAATTGGTATTAGCGAAATGAGTATCAGGAGTGAGCCTGCGATTATCAGATTAATAAGCGCTTTTTTCCAACTCCCCGTTGCCCCTTGAAAGAGTGAATCTGCAAAATAGGTATAAATAAACGTGTCTGGTATCATACCCAGGGCAGAACCCAGTAAGTAATCACGATATTTAATGCCGGAAAGACCTGCGCCGATATTAAGTCCGTTGAAAGGAATTATAGGTATCAATCGCAACGTGAATATAAATCGGAAACCATGACCGGCTATCTTTTTCTCGTATTTCTCTACCTTCCCTTTCACAAGTTTAGCTACAAAGTCCCGACCAAAATACCTCGCCATAAGAAATGCAAAGGTAGCGCCGAGGTTAGCAGCAATTAAATTATACATCGTTCCCCATACCACCCCAAATACCATCCCGCCTAATAACGTTAAGAGCGAACCGGGGATTGCAACAATACATCCGACTCCATAAAAAAAGATAAAAGCAATAGGGCCCCACCAATGTCCTCTGAGCTGGTTAAGGATATACAGAAGTTTATCTTTCTGAATGTATTGTGATAAAGAGGTATACCTGAACACAAGAAATATACTGCCAATAATCATTATGAGTATGCCGAACTTTATTATTGATTTCTTATCCTTCATTATCATAGATTTGATTCAGCAATATACTTGCCAAAGGATTCCTGGTGTAGAGATTTAAGAGCCGTTGCCAAAGGTAGCCTAACCCACATCTTTAGAATACCATAAAGAGATGTCTGACCAGGGGCGTCTCTCGAGAAATTTTTATTCTCTTTAAGCCTATTCCTGGGTGGCACTGACAAACTTTGTTTGTCAGTGTGGTATATTCCCTATCCACGGGTGTATTCGAACAACACGGACAAATCGTGCCCCCGTTCAAGGCGTACGGGGACACGGTTTGTCCATGCCACCCTGCTTTTCTAAACTTATCCTTCTTTTTCCCCCTTTTTTAAAGCTTGTCCTTACCCACATCTTTAAATACCACAAAGAACACGAAGTACACGAAGAATAAGAGAGTTCCAAATCTCAATAAATTCTTTTTATGATCGATCCC
>JABWAQ010000185.1 GCA_013360945.1 Candidatus Brocadia sp. | reverse complement strand
GCAGCCTCCCGTAGGAGTCTGGGCAGTGTCTCAGTCCCAGTGTGGCCGACCACCCTCTCAGGCCGGCTACCCGTCTTCGCCTTGGTAGGCCATTACCCTGCCAACTAGCTGATAGGGCATTGACCCCTCTCTGAGCAAATGGAACCTTACGGCTCCAGACATTTGACTATCAATACTAAGGTATTCATAGTTTTATTGAGTATTAGCAACCCTTTCGGTAGTTCCAATTGCTTGGAACGTTGTTATCCTCATCTCAGAGGTAGGTTATCAATGCATTGCTCACCCTTACGCCACTCGGTTTGTATCTCTTTCGAAATACTCCCTCGTTCGACTTGCATGCCTAATCCACGCCGCCAGCGTTCGTTCTGAGCCAAGATCATACCCTTCATAAAATACTATTATAAAGGTGCCAAGCTCTGCCTGGCCATCTTTGACTTTTTTTAACTCAAAAGCTGACTTTTACATCAGCCTCACTACTCGCACGCATTTGACTTCTATTTTAAAAGAGCAAAACTTCTAATCAATCTACAGATCGGTTATTATAAACTTAAATTTTAAAAAATCAAGAAAAAAATAATTTTTTTAATATCACCTTATTTTTAAACAATTATACCTGGAAAAAACTCAAATGCAAGCACAAAAAAATGTTTTGTTCAAAATTACGACAAAATTTAATTTAAGCACAATATTTACAAACACTTAAAATTCGATTCCAACAAAAGACCTATTTAGACAATAATAAATTTATATCATTTCTACCCTTCTAAATATTTACCTATTCTTCTGTATCGATGATACCGATTTTCTATAAGTTTATCACCTGGAATACCTTTAATTTCTTCCAAATAATTGATTATATGTGTTTTCAGTATATTAGCCATGGCTTTAGGATCCTTGTGCGCCGCACCAAGAGGTTCTGGAATAATTTCATCCACCACACCAAAATTCAATAAATCTTTTGCTGTAAGCTGCAAAGACTTGGCAGACTCCTGTGCATTTTCAGCATTTTTCCATAATATTGCTGCGCAACCTTCAGGAGAAATCACTGAATAATATGCATATTCCAAAATTGCAAATTTATCACCAATGCCTATACCCAATGCACCACCACTACCACCTTCCCCTATAACAATGTTAATAATCGGTGTTTTCAGACGACACATCTCATAAATATTCTCTGCAATTGCATGCGCCTGCCCCCTTTCTTCAGCGCCAATATCAGGATTAGCCCCAGGTGTGTCTATGAGCGTAACGATTGGCAATTGAAATTTTTCTGCAAGCTTCATTTTATGTAGCGCCTTTCTGTAACCCTCTGGATTTGGCATCCCAAAATTACATGCAATACGCTCCTTTGTACTCTTCCCTTTTTGATGCCCAACAAATAAAATTCTTTCCTGTCCAATTCTTCCTAATCCACAAATAACCGCCTTATCATCTCCATAACAATTATCTCCGTGAAGTTCGACAAAATCATTGACCATCATATTTACATAGTCGGCAGCGAGAGGACGCAAGGGATGGCGTGCCATCTTAACAATGTCGTATGGAGTCAACCTGGAGCATAACCTCACCTGTAGACTTTCTTGCTTTTCTTTCAAGCATTTTATCTCTGTGGCCCTATCAAACTCATCCTTGAGAGAAGTATTTTCTAAATCTTCTATCCGATGCTCAATCTCCAATATCAAATTTTCTAATTCTGTTACTGTTTTTTCAGACACGAAACGTCCCCTTTAAAGCATTACAAAATATTGAATGATCGTTACAATTTTACAATAAAAATCATTGTCTTTACAAGATATTAGTTTTTCTTTTTTTAATTTTAATTGTTTTTCAATCCATTGCAAGCAAATTACAAGTCTTGCAACACGCCGGCTCTTTAAAAATTCTTCATGATGTCAGAACAACAATAAGTTCATCTTTTTCGTATTTGCTAAGACCCACAATAAAAGACTCAGAAATTCTCAGATTAACTGGTATTTTGAAAGCGTGGTAAAATCGTTTTGAGGAGATGGACGGCGTCAAGGAAAGGTGTGCCTTGAAGTATGGAATACCTGAGTGATTGAAAATATCACCTCTGCGAGCCTAAATCCTTGTAGGGAAGTTTGTATCTATAAAGTAATTTAAAGAAGTAATTTAAAGAAGTAATTGGGGTCAGACCTTGATTATAGAATATACTTGACAAAGTTGCAACAACACGTTATGGTAGTCTGCTACTATGGCACGACTCTGGAGAATCCAATATTCCAATGCAGTGTATCATATTATGTCACGAGGTGTTGCTCAGGGAGAGGTGTTTTGTGCCGATGAAGACTATCAGAAATTTTTAGAGTATCTCGAAAAGGCCTCTGAAGAGTTTCAGGTAGAGATCTTTGCCTTTGTCCTCATGGGAAATCATTATCACCTGTTTTTACGTACACCTTATCTCTCCAGGACAATGCAGTGGTTGCAAACATCGTACAGCATCTATTTTAACCGGAAATACCGAAGGAGCGAACATCTTTTCCAGGGACGATACAAAAGCATTCTGGTGGGAGAGAATGCTTATTGGAGAGGATTAAGTTTCTATGTCCATCTAAATCCTCTCCGTGCAGGCATGGTAAGGGAATTAGATGAGTACAAATGGAGCAGCTACCATGATTATGTGAAGACAAAGAAAGTCCATCCGTGGGTATCTTGTGAGGCGATTTTAAAGGGATTTGGCAAGGATGAAAAGAAATCAAAGGCTGAATATAGGAAATTAATCAGAGAGAAATCCGGTCAGGAAAAGAAATTTCTGGATGAGGTCAAATATGGGCTTATCCTTGGAAGCGAAGGGTTTGTCAGTTGGGTACAAAAGAAATTTATCAATCGCCTCTCAGCAAGAGATGCAGAATTACCCCAGAAAACGCTGGTAGGGGATAGCGGGATTGTAGAAAAGGTATTGGATGAAGTAGCAAGGTATTTTGAAGTAGAACGGGATCAGTTATTACAGAGGAAA
>JABWAQ010000081.1 GCA_013360945.1 Candidatus Brocadia sp. | reverse complement strand
TTAAAGCTTTCTCTAAAATACCTGCTATTGCCAGGCAACCTTTTCTAACACTGCCGGATGCCATTGGGTAGATATATTTTTTTGCCCATTCCTGTCTTGCTCACCGCCGTTCCATATCGCCATGTTGTAAAAAGTTTTCCCACCGGGAACAAACTGTACATCATGCGGGTCTTCTGTAATCAAAGAACGATATATAATTACTGTCCATACCCCATCCTCATATTTACTGCATCCATTTACATCCTGATGGGCTTGTGTGGTAAGAGTGCCAAAACCCTCTGCGTTTAAATCTTCCACTGTTCTCCCTCTTACTGGCTGAGAAAGTATATTATTAGCCGCTCTTCCTCCCGACAAAACCTCCACGCTCGTTATCAAATCCCTATGATAGTATGCACTGTATGGATTAGAATTCCAATCATCATGCATATTCGGATACTGCTGTTCCATATCCTCAAACTCGCCTTTAACCAATAAATCCGATTCCCAATCCGCCTTCCAGTGCCACAGGTTTGTCGGTTTTTCACGATCTCCCATCCTGGGACTGAAATGCTCCGCAGGCGTTATCTCCACGGCTCCCAGTGGAAACATTAACGCAACGGCATCCCTGAACTCCTGAACGGCAATCGCCCTGGCATTCCTCGTCGGGTCACTCCAGGAAATCTTGAAATATATTGCAAGACCATCATGAATAGCCTTTACTTCTGCACTGTTAACTGATCCACCACCATTCGGAAATGCCTTATCCTGTTTTTGGAACGGAATTGTAACTGCTTGCGCGTCTTTAAACGCACCCTGCAATGACTCCACATCCATGTGGTAAGGCCTATCCATCAGCACATATTTAACCGTTAACACCTCTTTTGCCGGTGTAAATTCCTCTTCAGACATCCCCTTGACCCCTGGCGCTGTTTCCTCTGCTGCAAATAATGCGGCGCTCAGGAAAGCACAGCCCGAGAGGGTCACGCCATATTTCAATATCCTTTTACAAATCTTCTTCATCCTCTTTTCCTCCCAATAAGAATCCTGACTTTTATATTTTGTTACCATTGTTTCGCGTGGTTAAACAATGTTTCTCTTAAGTATACAATTGTTTACTTGCTTTGTCAATATATAAATGTGTGTTTGCCTGATATCCTGACCCGAACGAGTTGGAAAAAATGGTCAATGCCATGGGCTGTTATCATCTTTTAACAGTTCAGCGCTCCTTACGATACTATAAATCTTTCCTTGTTTGATTTAGTTCGGGGTATTTAGTCAAATTCGTAAAGACAACCGCTCCTGCATTTTTAAAAAATACGCGCCTCTGTAATTTGACTTAAAAGCCTTGTATTATTTGCCAAGCAGGTTAAGGATAAAAATATTGTTGCCAAAAACGTAAAAATGTATCTTGTTGGATGCTGAAGAATTTGAAATACGATACGATGAAAATCTCTTGGAAAAATTCGCTTAAAAACTCTGTGCTTCTGTGCGAAAAAAGATGTCCTGATTCCTGGTGCGCGCTACAGATATTACCGAAGGCCGAATTTCGCTACGCGAAAGTTATTTGCGGAATTTAAATTGCAAACAAACCAAATAGTCTTTGACCTCTTGGCGCTTTTTCTTATAATGGGGCGAGCAGGAAATAATTTGGAAAAGTCAGGCATCTGTATCTTATTGTTAAGGAATGGATCGGTAAATGATGAGAGAACATATTTGTGTTATTGACGGCAAATTTTATTTTAACTCATAACGGAATTTAACAAAAAAACCATTCGGACATTTAAACTGCATGATATATACAAAAGAGTCATTAAAAGAACTTATCTCAGGCAAACTTAAGAATTACAAGCTTATTATTGTATCCAACCGTGAGCCGTACATACACAACTATGCAGGTGATGAGATAAAATGTATTATCCCTGCCAGCGGTATGGTTACGGCGCTTGATCCTATTATTCGGGCAGAGGGAGGAACCTGGATTGCCTACGGCAGCGGTGATGCCGATAAGGAGGTCGTGGACAGCGAAGGACATATTGCCGTTCCCCCCGACAATCCCAAATACACGCTCAGGAGGGTTTGGCTCACTCACGAAGAGGAGGAAAGGTTTTACTATGGGTTTTCCAACGAAGCCCTGTGGCCGCTTTGCCATATCGTATATGTAAAACCTAAGTTTAACGAAGCGGATTGGCAAGTGTATAAATCCGTTAATCAAAAATTTGCCGACGTTGTATTGGAAGAAGTGGGGAATGATAAGGCATTTATTTTCATCCAGGATTATCATTTCACCTTGCTTTCCAGGATGTTGAAAGAGAAACGGCCGGATTTGCTTGTCGCGCAATTCTGGCACATCCCCTGGCCAAACAGGGAGGCATTCCGTATTTGCCCCTGGGGTCAGGAAATTCTGGAAGGGCTCCTGGGAAATGACCTCCTGGGATTTCACGTCCAATACCACTGCAACAACTTCCTTGATACGGTAGACCGAAATTTGGAATCGAGGATAGATTATAGTAAATTTTCCGCAACTAAGGGAGGCAAGACCACACACATCCGTCCGTTCCCTATTAGCATTGATTTTGATGAATTAAGTTTACAGGCGCAAAGTAAAGAAGTTGAGACCGAGATGTCTCGCATCAAGAGAGAACTTGGCTTGAAAGGTCAGATCATAGGCGTTGGATTAGACCGTGTGGATTACACCAAAGGTATTCCTGAAAGGTTTAAGGCCATAGAAAGATTTCTTGAAAAATATGCTGAATACAGAGGCAAAATTACCTTTGTGCAGGCAGGCAATTTAAGCCGTATCCACATTGATGACTACCGTGATTATAATGACAAGATATACGATCTCATGGTCGAGATTAATCATAAATTTCGAGACGGGAGATGGACGCCCATACGTTTGCTGAAAGCGCACTTTAACCGGGTAAGCGTTCAGGCCTTATATCGTCTGTCGGATTTCTGTATCGCCAGCTCGTTGCATGACGGGATGAATCTGGTTGCCAAGGAGTACCTGGCCTCCCGCTTCGATGAATCCGGTGTATTGCTTCTCAGCCGGTTCACAGGCGCAGCAGAAGAACTCACGGGATGCATACAGATTAATCCTTATGCCATCGATACCTTTGCGGAAGCTATAAAGACTGCTATTGAAATGCCCCCTGATGAAAAAAAGAAAAGGATGCAGCGGCTCAGGGAACAGGTGCATGAACACAATGTATACAATTGGGGACAAAGCATCGTAAATGAATTAATCAAACTACAGCAATGAAATACGTATTCGATAATATTCAGGCCGTTAACGAATTTCTCCACGCCAAAGAAAAAGTCATTCTTTTGACTGATTTTGACGGTACTTTAACGCCTATACAAAAACACCCCGACCTGGCGGCCCTTTCTGAAGAAGTAAGGCAAATTTTATTAAAAATTTCCCATAGCAGGCAATGTTTTTTAGGTATAATAACGGGGCGATCTCTTCAGCAGATTAAAAAACTGGTTAATATTCCGAAAGTGCTTTATGCAGCAAATTATGGAATAGAACTGGAGGGACCGGGAATACGGTTCACGAGTCCTGATGCAAGAAAGGCGCGTTGTAACCTCTGGTATGTTTATATGCAACTCTTTAAATCCTTAAGACATATTGAAGGGATATACTTAGAGGATAAAGGGCTTACGGTTAGTTTGCATTACCGGTTAGTCAAAAAGGCAAGGGATGTAGAATTCGTAACGAAGACCTTTGCCACTATTACAAGACCTTTTTTTGAGGGAAAAAAACTGTCACTGGGCACGGGGAAGATGGTCTATGAGATACGTCCGCCGGTGGCGTGGAATAAGGCCACTACGATTCAATGGTTATTGGTCAATTATTTCCCATTAGAATTCAGTGAAGATGCCCTTCTTGTCTATTTAGGCGATGATAAGGCCGATATTGAGGTGTTTGAAGATTTAAAGGGAAAAGGACTAACGGTCTTTGTGGGACACCCTTCGGATACCTCCGCAGCGGATTACTATGTCAACTCTCCTGAAGAAGTAAAATCGTTTTTAGAGCATATTTACCAACAAAAGAGTAGAGACAATGAACTCCTTACAGAAGGCAAAAGAACCATTTAGATTCTATACACAACTCCATATACCTGAGCTTACCGGACTAAAGGCAACAAACCTGCAAGAGTTGCTCGACCTTATGAGAACGGTTCCTGGTTCTGTTATTTATCATCACACCCACCATTTTCTCCAGCAACATCAATATCTCTCACCAGAACCCCCAAACGACTTTGCGTATTGGATTACGGGCATCCTGAGCGAAGAGGAACTTGGGGAGTTATTATATAGTATAGACACCATTCAATATACAACCATTCGTGAGCTTCGGGACGAGATCGTTCGTACCATCGAGAATTATATATCACGACATCCAAGATCGCTCCTTAAGTTTGCAACACCTGGTGAAGAGTTCCACTTTGTAAAAGCGGTTAGTTTTGTCTTTCAAACACCCTATACCGCTGCAGATCTCAAAGAATTTCAAGCGGTGCTGCAACGGGTGACTATTGATTCAATATATTTTCACATGTTCGAAGCCAGGCTTCGGATAGGCCGGGGCACCAATGATTTTTCCCACTGGCTTGAAAGTGGTCTTTCAGAGAACAGGCTGGCAAATAAAATTGCCTCTCTTGATCCGTATACCCACACGATGGAAAATCTCCGGATAACACTTATAAAACTCATAGAAAAACGTATTGTCGAGTCCTTTGAGAAGCGATCTGGTACCGGGCTCATTATTCTTCCAAAGCCATAAGAAGGAACAGGAGCCATGTCAATAAAATACGAACAGCGGGACAATCCCAGCCCTAATGAAAACGTGAAACCATCTTCCCAGTGCCATCCTTGCTCAGAATATGAAAAAATCGTTGGCTCCAGTATTGTTGAAGAGTTGCGGTTATTAGCGGGCAAGCTTCAGGGGAAGGTTATCCAGAACATCAACTCCACGTCCGTGGGCGGCGGCGTTGCGGAAATTCTCAATCGCATGTTACCCATGTTGCAGGAATTGGGGGTGGATGCGCGATGGGATGTTATCAAAGGTGGTGAGGGTTTTTTCAATGTTACCAAGAAAATCCATAACGCACTTCATGGAAAGACGGAAGAGATTACGCCGCAGATGTTTGAAATCTTCATGGAGACAAGCCAGCGGAATATTGACGAGATGAAGATCTATGGGGACATCGTATTTGTCCACGACCCTCAACCCGTTGCCCTGATTAGAAAGAAGGCTTCGATGCCGGACGCCAAATGGATCTGGAGATGTCATATCGATGTTTCAACACCGAATAAGCCGGTATGGGATTTTTTGAAGCCATTCATCCATCAGTATGATAGCGCGGTCTTTTCCGCCCCTGGTTTCTCGCAACCCTTACCCATACGGCAATTTTTAATTTCGCCCTCTATCGACCCTTTAAGTGATAAAAATAAAGATTTGCCGCAGGAGATCATTGATAAAGTCTTAGAAAAATATCACATCCCCAATGACAAACCTATCATTACTCAGATCTCACGGTTTGACTATTTAAAAGATCCGATTGGAGTCATTGAGGCCTATCGTTTGGTAAAAAAGCGTATTGACTGCCAACTCATTATTGCCGGCGGGACGGCCACGGATGACCCGGAATCAACCAAGGTCTTTGCAGAGACGAGGGAAGCGGCTGCAAATGATGCCGACATCCACATCTTACCCATCCCTTCAGGCAGTGATATCGAAATCAATGCACTCCAGAGGGCATCTACCGTTATTGTGCAAAAATCGCTTCGTGAAGGATTTGGACTTACCATTACTGAGGCGTTATGGAAGGCAAAACCAGTTGTTGCATCAAGCACAGGAGGTATCCCACTACAGGTCAGTCACAAATATAGCGGTCTCTTATGTCATAGTGTTGCCGGAGCTGCTTTTGCTATTAAACAATTATTAAGTAGTCCGGAATACGCCAAAAGACTTGGTGAGAACGGCCGTGAACACATCAGGCAGAACTTCCTCCTTACCCGTCATTTAAAGGACTATTTGCTTTTATTCCTGTGCATGTATCACACAGAGGATGTTGTTTATTTATAGGAAACAAAGTTGCGCTTATTATTTCTAACGCTACAGGAGTGCAAAATTATGAGAGTGAGGGATATTACAGTATTGCCATATGAATTCTTTCTTTTTTTGCAAATTTTTTGACAGCCTCCTTAACAAAGGAGGATTTCGGAGTTCCTTCTTAAAAAAGCGGGTAAAGGGGGTTGTAAATAACTTCTTAAAAAATGAAATTTTTACAGAGTAATACTATAACAGCAGATGAAATCCGCATGGCGGGGGAGGCAATTATCATATCTACCATGTACGTCTGGTTACGACATTATAGCATCCTTTCAGATGTTGAAAAATTTGTTCCCGATTTTTTGCTCGACAAAATCTGAAAAATGCCTTAATCTATGCCTTAGACATCGCTTATCCTTACTTATACGGTGTTTTCAGATGGCCCCAAACAAACGCTTGTATACATTTGCATTTCAACCCAACAGGTTATGAAAGAAAAAAACGGCCAAATAGACAAAGACAATAAATATACAGAACCAGCAAAGATAAAGATATCGTCGCCCCATAAACCAATAAATACATGGAAGCACATGGTTGCCCATGTTTGTATATGGTTTCTCGTAATAGCTCTTGTCATGGTTTATTTTACCTCAACGGGTTCGCCGCAAGCCGGCTTGTTGGAGGTGGGGGTGTCTGCATTTATCTTTGTTGCCTTGTTTCACCTTGTTATGAAGTTTTTTCCCCTCGTCTCTAAGATCATTACTTCAGTAATTGTAATAGGTTTTGGAATTGCATTAATCTTCGTGAATTATCACTATTTAAAAGTTGTGAAAGAAGATGCCTCGCTGAAGCAATTATTAGTTGGCGACCTGCTCGTTCATAAGATTTTAAAAACCATGAAAAAAGAGCCAGTTGTATTGGTAACTAAAGAAAATATTCCTGAAACAATTTTGCAACCAAAATATGAAAAACCACCACCAGTGGTATCCCTTGATCAACTGAAAATAATGATCGCTGAACCGATGGCTGCTGAACCAATACCATCTGAAGCGAACTTGGAATTGCTACCTGTTACTCCACCAGCGCCCGAGATGAAAATAGGAACAGCCGTTATAGCCGGAAAATATAAGGGAGGGTCACATGCCGGTATTGTGGCTGATGGATTTTCTCGTTTGACATTTACGAAAAAAGGATGTGATCCTATAATCCACCAGATTACAGAGAGACAAGATCTCACGACTGCATCGCTTCTTGGAATCATGCAAGACACATCAATTATGGCATTAAAAGATCATATGGTTCAACCCCCTTTATCGGAGATGCCGTCGCGGATTCATATGATAAAATTGTATGAACCCTTAAGGGAAGGCCGTATACCCATTGATTAAGCCTATAGAAAATTCAAATTGTTGATTTTCCCCTCCGGAAAGGGGATAAGGGGTGTGTAAATCTGCCATGACACACCTCCGTTCCCACTTCCAGCGTGGAGCTTAAAAATTGCTGCTACAGGCAGCCTCTAATTTGATAATATTTAAAAGGAGGCATGTTTATGAAGATGTGTATCGTTATAGCACTTATGCTGTTAGGATCAGTAAACGTTGGTTATGGCCAGGATCAGGGTAAAGATGAATCTTTGGATGCCGCACTCAGGGAGTTTCAACAGGCGGTTGAAAAAAAACCCAACTATGCCGAGGCGTATTATAACCTTGGGATTGTGTATAGTGAAAAAGGAATGGTAGAAGATGCCGTCAGCGCATACAAGAAGACGTTAGAGATTGAACCAAATTTTGTAAAAGCGCTTAACAATCTCGGTGTGGTTTATTATGAGGCTGGCCGATTAGATGAGGCCATTGAAAGCCTAAAGAAGGCTATAGCATCATCTCCACAGTATATCGAAGCATATTATAATTTAGGAATCGTTTACCATGGGAAAAAACAATATCCCGATGCCGTGATGGCGTTTAAAAAGACCGTGGAGCTTAACCCAAAATTTGACAAGGGATATTACAATTTAGGAGTTACTTATGCGTCTATGGATTCTTTAGATGAATCTCTCGCCGCCTTTAAAAGAACGGTAGAAATTAACCCGCAATATTCGGAGGCTTACTATAATATGGGTGTTGCCTACGCAAAGAAGGACCAATTTGACGAGGCGATTAAATCCCTTCAAAAAGCCATAGAACTTAATCCGGACGAAGGCAAATCCCATTTCGCTCTGGGGGTAATTTACCAAGCTAAACGGAAGGCTAAAGCATCCGACGGGAAGTCTGAAAAACCATAATGTCATTCGGTTTGACGGAAAAGCCACGGACATTTTTTCCCAATATATTGCATAAGAGGAGGCACGAACAAACTTGTTTGTCCGTGTTCTTCGCGCATGATTATGGAAGAAAAAATTTTTAAGAAAATTGCCTTTTGCGTATTATTAATCCTTATCATGTTCTGGAGTATAAGCCCCTTTCTCTGGATTTTATTGACTTCCCTCAAACCAGCCTCCCGGATTATGCAATTGCCACCTCTATTCCCAGACACTTACACCTTTGATGCATACAAAAATGTCCTTATAGGAAGCTCTTTTCCTTATTATCTGTTCAATAGTTTTATGGTTTCGTTATCGACCGTGTTGATTACGATGCCTTTCTCTCTCCTTGCTGCTTATGGTGTGTCCCGATTCCCATTCAGAGGAAAAACTTTCATTTTATTTATGATTATTATCTTGTTTACCCTTCCTACCATAAGCCTTGTTGCAGCCCTCTATAACCTTTTTTACATCCTTGGCTGGATCAATCTGCCCATTTCCCTTATCTGCACCTATTGTGCTCATAATTTTCCTCTGGCATTTTTCCTCATGGTAAAATATCTGGACAAAATCCCCATCGAAATGGACAGCGCAGCGCTGATAGATGGCTGTACCCATTTCCAGGCATTCCGGTATATTGTTACACCCATGTTGCTACCGGGTATTATCTCTGCCGCCGCACTTGTCTTTATCTTTTGCTGGAATGAATTCCTTTTCGCCCTTACCTTTACCCTGGATGAGTCAACACGGATGGCATCCGTGGGGATTGCGTTATTTGAGGGCACCTATGAAATTCCCTGGGGCGATATTGCCGCAGCCTCTGTCGTGGTAACACTGCCGCTCCTCATCTTTTTGACGATCTTCCAGAAATATATCGTACATGGATTAACTGCGGGTGCCGTGAAAGAATGAGGATAAGATTACAAGACCTTACGAAACGATACAGACAGAGCGTTGCCGTTAGCAAGTTAAACGTGGATATACCTAGCGGCGAATTTCTGATTGTGCTGGGAACCAGTGGCAGCGGAAAGTCGACCACATTAAACATGATTGCCGGTTTAGAAACACCTACTTCGGGATACATTTTCTTTAATGAGCATGTCGTTAATCAAATACCTCCGGGGAAAAGAGACGTTGCCCTGGTCTTCCAGAATTATGCCTTGTATCCGCATATGAAGGTCCACGACAATATTGCCTTTCCCCTGAAAATTCGTAAAGAAAAGGACGCAGACAAAAAGATCATCAATACCGCTGCGATGTTAGGCTTAACGACTTTATTGCAAAAATATCCAAAAGAACTTTCCGGGGGTGAGAGACAACGGGTAGCGCTGGCAAGGGCGCTTGTTCGGAATCCACAGGTCTTCCTTATGGACGAGCCTCTGAGCAACCTTGATGCACGTCTTCGGCTTACGGCACGCGGAGAACTAAAGAAACTTCAAAGAGACCGCAACATAACGACTGTTTATGTCACTCACGATCAGACGGAGGCGCTTACTCTGGGAGATCGCATCGTCGTCATGGATAAAGGCAGTTTACAGCAGGTTGACACACCCAATGAGATATATCAGAAGCCCCAAAACACCTTTGTTGCCGGTTTTATTGGAACACCTCCGATGAATATGATCAACATAAAGCCGTGTGGAGATCGCTCCTTCGTTTCAGGGGAAACCACATTTGAATTTCCCGCACCTTTGCCGGTAAAAATGAACTGTATTCTTGGCATACGTCCGGAAAAACTGACCTTAGTGCCTGCGCATACGCCCTATGCAATACCCGGCTTGGTTGAATATATCGAATATTTAGGACACGAAACAATAAGCCATGTGAAAATTGCGCCGAACGTAACCTGGTATGTAAAGGATACCGTTGAAAGAACACGTGTGGGTGAGTTAGTCGGATTGAAATTTCTTCCCGAAGATACCCATTGGTTTGACCCTGTAACCGGGGGAAGGATAGCAAATTGAACTTGATAGTATAGGACGATGCGTTTTATTTATACGGTTTTCTGGGTGGCACGGACAAACTTAGTTTATCCGTGATGAGCATTACTTATATACAAGCTTATTTGTATTGACGAAAACAAACGTTTCACCATTATATTCCCTATTCTATTTGACAGCGTATGGGACAAGGCATAGAATAAAACTATTTATGGAATAAAAAGAATGCATGTTGGGCATATGGAGTTAAAGATGAAATCGAACCTTAAAAATCAGCTTATGGCCTGGGTAAGTATGCATAATCTTAACTGGTTGATAGGTTTTCATAACTATGTGAGAGGACTATTCAAAGAGCAGCTACAAGGATTGAAATTCCTATACATTTAAGTAGTGATGAGGGAAAGCATGATTCGCCTGCATGACATGAAGATGCTCTTAAGGAAACTGAAGCCGGAATGAATGGCGGTGTTGAAGAAGTTGTGGATTGGGGTATTGCAAAAAAGAATCTCAGAAAGAAATTTGAATGAAAATCGAAACTGTTTTAAAAAAGAAATAAGAAGTCATTAGTTTTGTCAATTTGATAACTGCAAAATAAGGTATAACAAAAAAATACAGCCGACCACAAAAGACGTGGCGGCTGATTTTTAACTGTTATGTTGCAAAGAAATAAACTTATAAATTGTATTTAAAAAAAGTAAAGGACATTTACCTGTCAATGAGTAATAAAGCAGAGAAAAATAAACAGTGGATAGAAGCAAAAAAGAAGTTCCGGCTTTCAAACATGCATATTCAAATGGCAAGAGAATTGGGGATGAATCCGAAAAAATTTGGAGGGTTGGCAAATCATAAACAGGAACCATGGAAAGCCCCCTTGCCTGTATTTATTGAAGATCTTTATTTGAAAAGGTTCAAGAAAGAAAAGCCGGATATTGTTAAACCATTAAAATAGTAAAGAAACTGAAAATATCCCGTTCTGCATTTACTCGTCAAGCCTTACGAAATGCTCTTACTCAAGCAAATATTAAGCAAATGGAGAATAAACATAAAAAAGGATATGAAGCGAAACCTGTCAGCAAATCAGAATTCAGTATCTGGGAATCTGAGCAGGAATGGATTGATTGATGAAAAGAGGCGAAATTAGATGGTACAAATTCAAAAGTCCTGACAAGAGGCGTCCCGTTGTAATATTAACTAGAGATTCGATATTAGAGTATCTGGGAGAAGTTACAATTGCCCCAATAACTGCAACAATAAGAGACATCCCAGCGAAGTATTACTGACTCACGAAGACGGTATGCATAAAGATTGTGCAATTAACTGTGACCATATACAAACAGTTTCAAAAAACAAAATAGGCTCAGCTCGCTGAAGCTAGCCCCTTGATTACGCGCGGTTCTTAAACTTTCAGATTCTTTGTTAATTTCACTCATTACCAATACCTTTTGCCCTGCAGGTTAGCTTAGCTCAACGTTTCCCCCGACCGCGGGTGGTCGGGGGAAACGTTGAGCGCAGTTGAGCCAACAGCTTGTAACGCCCGCGGCAGATGAACGCGCTGTTGGAGCAGAAGGGGCTTCGTCCCGCAGCTCAACTGCGCTCCGTTCTGCAACACTCAACCGCGCACGAAGGAGGCATGATACTATCTATTTCTGCATTTGTTTTTCCTTCGCATGTATCCTGGCAAGACACTTACTATGCCACTGCCTTTTAAAATTACGGTTTACCACGAGAGTCCACAGTGAAATTTAATATCAAAAAAACAATTATCGTATCTGTTTATATCACGGTTGGATTATGGATTGCCTATACTTTTTTACAGACAAAAGAAACGGATAAGATAATATTCAGTAT
Organism: Candidatus Brocadia sp.; assembly: GCA_013360945.1. Taxonomy (GTDB): domain Bacteria; phylum Planctomycetota; class Brocadiia; order Brocadiales; family Brocadiaceae; genus Brocadia. The sequence continues at coordinate 3,531 of JABWAQ010000081.1, read as the reverse complement.
AGGAGCCGGAACGAAAGAAATCAGATGCATAAAAACGCTCATAGAAAGATTTGAGGCTGAAAATCCTGCCATAAAGGTTACCTTGAACGTCCTGCCCGCTCCCACAGACCAACAGCATCATTATTACCTTACTACACTCGGATCAAAGACCGGAGATATTGACGTGATGAGAATTGATACGATCTGGGTTGCAGAATTTGCGTCGGCATGTTGGTTAGAATCGTTGGATTCCTTTATCAATAGCGAAGAAAGAGGATCTTTCATTCCAATAATTGAGAAAAACAATGTATTGAGAAACAAGCTATATGCTATCCCATGGAACGCCAATACCGGGATATTGTATTACAGGAAAGATCTGTTGGATACATATAACCTGAATCCTCCGGAAACATGGGAGGAGCTTATTGATATCTGTACAAAAATCACTGCACATGAATCAGTTTTTGGGTATCTCTGGCAGGGAAAACAATATGAAGGACTGGTCTGTAATTTCATTGAGTTTATCGGTAGCAGTAAGGGGGGAATAATCGACGATCAGGGAAGACTGATTGTTAATTCTGTACAAAATAAAATGGCTTTGGATCTGATGCACGATTTGATCTGGAAGTACCGGATATCACCGCCAAACACCCACAGCGAACTTATGGAGGAGTCCTCCAGACATTTATTTCAACAGGGTAAGGGCCTTTTTTTAAGAAATTGGACCTATGTGTGGGAATTGTGCCAGGAAGATCCCTCAATGAAGAACAAGGTGGGTGTGTCCCAACTCCCCAGGTTTTTTGATGGGAAACCGGCATCGGTGTATGGAGGTTGGCACCTTGCGATCAATGCCTATTCCAGGAACAAGAAACAAGCATGGCAATTCATTGAATTTTTAACCTCACCAAAAGCGCAAAAGGAATTGGCCATGAATTTATCCTGGGCACCTACAAGACACGTACTCTATAATGACCCGGAACTCATACAAAAATTACCCTTTCTTCCCATAGTGGGAATGGCTCTAAAAAACGTTCGGATCAGACCAAATCTTCCCTATTACCAATGGCTCAGCGACGTTCTACAAAAATACATTAATAAGGTGATAGCAAACCAGATGAGGAGTGAAGAGGCATTAATAACCATTCACAAAGAACTCGAAGGAATCAGAAATGAATTCGCTGAGGACTAAACTGCCGTATCTCTTTCTACTGCCTGGTGTGACGCTGGTATTGGCATTTAATCTTGTCCCATTTATAAACACCCTTGCAATTTCATTTAAAAATTCAAAACTCATTCTACCAGGCGAAACATTTGCAGGCTTTCATAACTATCAGGTGGTTTTGACTCATACTCGTTTTTGGTACTCACTTTTTATTACCCTTTCTTTTGCCATTGTTTCAATATGCCTGGAAGCTATCCTGGGTTTATGTCTGGGACTTCTGATGAATCGACTATCCCGGGGAAACAGTTTTTTAAGAATATGTATCCTTATCCCCTGGACGATTCCAACGGTAGTAACGGCGAAAATATGGCAATGGATGTTTGACTACAATTTAGGTATCATAAATTATCTTTTAGAAGTTTTAGGAATAACGAGGATCAACTGGCTTGGAAATTCATTATTGGCCTTCTTTTCTCTGACCGTTGCGGATGTCTGGAAGACTGCCCCATTTGTGGCTATTATTGTTTTGGCAGGCCTCTCATCCATTCCGCAGGAAATGCATAAGGCATCTATTATTGACGGCGCAAATAGCTGGCAGCGGCTCCGTTTCATAGTTTTGCCATTACTCTTGCCGGTATTGGGTGTGGCTATTCTGTTCCGTGCTATCGATGCGCTCAGGATATTTGACCTTGTTTATGTGCTCACAGGCGGTGGGCCGGGAGGTTCAACAGAGACCTTATCGGTATATGCTTATAAACTCTTTTTTTATAAGGGAGACTTTGGACAGGGCGCTGCGACATCCGTAATTATCTTACTTCTGGTGGCCGGATTTGGTTATTTTTATACGAAAAAATCCTTCGGAGAAGGAATGCGATGAAAATCGGAACAAAACGAATATGGATAAGGAGGGTGAAAGATCGCTCTCTATTTAGTTTTTTGAATCTTCAAAACTAACCAACGGCAGCAGGAACCATGTTGCAGCCACGCAAGTCGTTGAAAAAACCACGAGCCAGATAAATCCAAATGGTTCATAAATCCAGCCGCCGATTATATTGCCGCTCTGTTTCCCGAAATTGATAACTGACATAAGCAACGCGAATACTGTGCCCTCGGCATTTTCAGGACACGCCTTAGCCGCTATGAAAAGCGGACCCATATAGGCAATGATGCCTATTACGGACGATCCAAAAAATATGACAAAGGCACTAAAAGGACCCCGAAAGAATATGAAGCAGATCGCTGAGAACACAGCGCTTACCACGATAAGCCGTAGCATCAATTTTTCCGGCAACTTTTTACAGAATAGACCATACAGCGCAACTCCGATGATAAAACCGGCATTAGCCGTCATATCAAGATAACCGATCAATACTTGAGAGAAATTTAAGACATTGGTTTCATAAACATAGAGAACGGGTGAACCCAACTGAGGCATTGCGTTGAAAAGAAAGAGAAATGCCGCACACACCCAGAGTTTCCTGGACTTTGCCGCTTGCCTTAAACCCTCTTTTGCATCGTGTGCAGCATGGCCGACGGAAGCAACCCGATCTTCTTTCCACGAAAAAACGGTTAGGGGAATTATCATCAGGGCGAACGGCAAAGAAAACAGAACTGCATGATGTAATGACACATATTGTGCAATATACCCGCCGAGAACCATGATGATAATACCGGCAAGTGAGATCGAAAACCATTGGGCAGATTGCAAACGGTCTGTTACATTTAACGGTTTGCCCGTGACAAGCATCCATTTATCGCAAAGGACATCGGAAGACGCTATTCCTACTGCCGGCAAAATAAACAAAAGATAGAGCGATGAAACGTTGCTCAAGTCAAACCAGAAAATAGTAAGATAAGACAACGAAGCAAAAAGACTTCCTAAAATAAAATAACTTTTCATACGATAACCGAACAGCGGTAAACTGTCAGCTATAATTCCATATACCGGCTTGACCATCCATGGAATTGTTATGAGAAATGTAAAATAAGCAAGATCTGCCGCACCGAAACCCATATGTTGGGTAAGATAAAAGTTAAGAGCCTGGCGATGAAGTCCTGGGTTGCCGCTCATTCCCTGCAAAAAATAGTACAAACCTGCAATAAACATGAGACGCTGCACTGAATTCATGGTTAAATTCCTGATTAAAATTTAAAACGTGCCTCTTATGGTAAATTTTATTATAGTAAAAACATGCACGTCTTGCCATTACAGGTTATATACAGTTTTTCTATTTGTGACAGCGAGGACTGTTATGTCAAGAGAGATAAAGGATATATGGATATTGATGCAAAATTAATTGAACGGACAGATAATTTCAGGAGATACAGGATTAAAAATGTAGAACCGGGGGAGTATTCGCTCTCTGCATATCATGACCTTAATAGTAGTG
>JABWAQ010000080.1 GCA_013360945.1 Candidatus Brocadia sp. | reverse complement strand
GAAACTTAAAGAACTCGTTATCATCCCTCAACTTGCTGTTCAAATTTAGTAAATTATTTTTGCTAAAAGTGTAAAAATATTTTTTATAAGATACTAAAAGTAGTTTGTAATTCCTCAAATACTTGAGACAGGCGGTTATCAAACTTTTGGTTAATTTCCTGGTAATCTGCCCCGATTATGCGCATATAAACAGGATTGTCAAATATTTCTTGTGCTGTAATCCGCCTTTTTTGAGTAATGTTTTCTGCAAAGATGTCTTTCATATCCTGCAGGATGTGTATTTGATCATCGTTAAAGTTGTACGTCTTCAAATACGAATCAAAGCCGTGCTCGATCCTTTCCTTCGGAGTGGGGATTTTCTTAATCTTTAAGGCATGCAGGAAGAAATCCCAAATTGAGCCCTGTTTAAAATCATACACTTTCTGAAGTTGTCCTTCATCAAGATATACTTCAGGTTTTTTGGCCCAGTCCTTAATCGTTTCTACATCATCTGCGCTTGGTTCGTACTCTTTGTCTTTCTCAACCTTTTTCTTGATTTCAATAATCTCTGGCTTATCGGCATTTTCCAACCCTTCCTCAAATAAAGCCCGTGCTTTTTCAATGGGGACATTATCAATTACCTGAATTTTATCGCCATGCAGATATACACGCTGGATAAGATGGGCGGGGTCTGGATTGTCAATGATAAACCACTCGCCTTTGGGTTCATATATTCTACCATCCCCACCGCCTTTTCCATCAACGACTTTTATATTCGGTTTTGGCGTCCCCTTTCCATTATCCTCCATAGCGGCACATAGGCCGACAAAGTCTAATACTTTAAAACTGAATTTGCCCGTCTTTGGATCAAGCCGAGTACCGCGGCCAAGCATTTGAACATATTTGCCGACGGATTTTGTCAGTGCGGCAAAAGAAATATACCGAACGCAGGGGATATCCACGCCGGTGCCCATGATATCAACCGAAACTGCTATAAACGGCTTGTGATTAATGTCCTTAAACCACTTTTTGAATGTCGCATTGAGGTCATTATTGTCGGAAATAATTGCCTCTGCATAGCGCGGGCTGGCTTCATCTTCAGATGTGGCAAAAACTTTGTTAAGTGCTTTGGTGAGCATGGTACAGTGGGCTTGACTAACACCAAACAAAAGGACTTTTTCGCCGTATTCGGTATGGGCTTTTATTTCTTCGGCGATGCGCAGGCATCTGTCTTCGGAGATGTATTTGCGCTCCAACTGTTCAAGCATCAGTTTTTTCTGTTGATCCAGTTCAATTCTCCTTCTTTCATCAGGATCAAGGACATAGCTAAACTCAACACCCTTTTCGCGTGCTAATTTGGTAAGCTCGGTTTCAATTGATAAAACCTGATAGGGCGCTAAAAATCCTTCGTCAATTCCTCTCGTCAGGTCAAATTGATAGTCCGGCTCGCCGATTTCGCACCCAAAGAGCTTGTATGTATCCAGTATGGCAAGGTCTTCTTCTGAAATGTCTTTTCCTTTTGCCGCGATTGCCTTCCTGGGGGTAGCGGTTAGCCCGATACGCGGGCAGAGGAAATGATCAAAGATGAGCTTTCGATTGATATTGATAGACCTGTGGCATTCGTCCACAATATTCAAATCATAAAAAGTGCTCGGAATATTTTGATAGATATTTTCCAGCGTGTCTATGACGACTATATGAATTTGCGCGTTTTTGTATTGGCGATAGTTTGACGAAGTAATTCGTACTGCCGAAAACTCTTTGCTAATGAGAGAAAAACCATCATTAAGCGTCTGGTCTGCAAGCATAACGCGGTCAACCACAAAAAGCACTCGTTTCGCCATGTTGTATTCAAGGAGCGCTTTGACAAAGGCAACCATTGTTCGGGTTTTCCCAAGACCGGTTGCCATGTTCACCAGCATTTTTTGCTTGCCCTCTTTATACTTCTGTAAAAGGGTTTCGATGCACTCGATTTGAAAGTATGTTTCTTTGCCACAGCTTGGATTAATGCCGCCAGCAATTGTTTTATCAATTAATACTTCCCGATTAAGGTTTATTTTTTTTGCCTGCTCGATTTTTAACCGCATTTCTTCAAGCGACATAAAGCCATTGACTTGCCGAAACTCGCCTGCATCGAGGCCTTTCCATTCGGTATCGTAAAACAGAGTCCTTTCGGGTGAACAGGCATATAAAAAACGGGGTTTTAAAACTGTTGCGTAAAGCGTGCGGAGCTTGGTAAGCGCTTTTTTCTCGTCCTCAAACTTGTCCTCAAATACAGCCAGAATGTTGCCGCTGAGATCCGTCAGGGTAATATCCGGCTTGATGCTCTTTTTACCTTCAAATACTTTTTGCTGTTCTGGTGTTAAACTGTATTCTTGCTGATACAGCAGGGTATCTCCCGGCTTCCAGCCAAGTTGCTGTAGTCGTTCAATAACCTTTAAATCTGTATCAGTTGCTTCATTGATCTTTGGCATTGTTACTTAAACACCTCAAAGCCTTTCAGGTAATCGTCATAATCTATGGGGGATTCAACGCCAAATTCCGACAATAAGTCTATTGCTTCGCTAATCGAGAGTTCGAGCTTTTCAGCCAGAGCGCTCAATGACAGCTTACCCTCCCTGTAAAGTTTTATCATCAGGAATTCCCATCCGTAATCTATAAGCTCTCTTGCAACTGTGGATCTATCTTTATGCTCCATTTTGGACAGTTCGTTGATTCTCTTTATTTCCTTGTCTTTCAGCCTTAAACTTATTACTGACATTATTTGCCTCCTTTCAGTCTTTTTGCGGCATTATCTATTATTCGTTTATTATAACGCCCGTATAAAGATAATTTTTCTAATTTTACAATTGCAGTTTCCCTGTCAATTTTCTCTTTTTCTGTGATATTTATTAAAAAATGAATTGCCGTCGTATATTGAATGTTTAGTATCTTGCACACCTTTATAGTTGGCAAATCATCTACAGCAAGTGGCAATTTTCTTTTTAATGCAACAGAAAGTGATTCAGTCTCTCCAATGTGAATTCTGAAATCTCTGCACAGTGCGGCAACGGCTTCTTTATTTGCTGTAACCACTTCAATGTTACGGTTATCAATAAGAATGGAAATTAATTTAGCATCAAAGGTATCTTTGCGGGCACATTCGGTCCGTACCATTTTGGGAATTATTATTTGGATGTCCCCGGAGACAACCCTCAACACTTCGGTCTTGGCCAATAATATCAACGTTGAAGAATCAAAAACAATTTCCATATGTTTACAATATACTACAAATGTAGTTGCTTAATCAATCTTTTTGTCAATAACGTCTGCTGTTTCAGTCTTTTTCATGCTTTTAAAGCTTTTGTAAAAACATCTTTTTTTGTAAGTTTTTTTAGGCAACATTTTTCATGAGCATGGGGAAATCTTTCTTTTTCAGTTTCAGAGATACGCTTAAAATATGAAACCCCTTATCGGTAACTTTGTATCTGGTTGAACGAGGTATCCTGGCTATCAGTTTATGCACCCGCTAAAACGGCTTCAAATACTTTGGTTGCTTCCGGGGATAATGGATTAAATCCGGAATACCGGTTCTGTCCATCCTGAACAGGTTGAGCGAGTTGCTCCAGTTCTCTTACACAATCGTTTAGTGGTACGACAGCAGATAATGCCGTCAGAGGCATTGAAGTTCACCAAGTCGTGTTCTACCAGTTCTGGGTAAATCTCAAGGAGGCTTTGCCGTTCCTTGAACATCACATCGGTAGCATATTCCCCTTGATCCCGCACCGAATAATATCCTTTAGAAAATATCTTTTTAATTCGAGGTATAACTGGATTTATTTGCCGGACAAGAGCATCAAATGCCTTTGCAAAATTGATATCAAGTTTCACTGGAGGATGCCAGGACTTTGGACCAGTATTGACCCAGTTCCACTAGTTGCGCCTGTGCCTGTTGATAGAGTTCGATGTCCTTGGTGTCTGCCATACCCAACATTTTTGTTTTGTTGAATGTCTTAAAGAGTGCGGCGCCGAGCATGCGGGCCGCAAACTGCTGCGGACGGGCGAGGGACTTGCCACGCTTCATACCCATGACCTTGCTGTATATACCCGGTAATTCCTTAAGCGCCTCCTGGGCATTCTTGACGATTTCTTCGGGTTCGAGCTTCTTGAGGGTCGCCGAGGTTTTTCAGGAAGTCGTTGGCAGCGGTTTCAAATGGTTCGGCCTCGCTCACCACAGGCTTGACAGATTCGGTGGACAGTTGTATGATAGTAGCAGATTCAAGGGGTGAAACCTTCCCTGCAGGTGTACCCTTTGAGGGGCTTTCGTATGCAGGGGTATCCGAGAGTTGCCTTCCAGAGTGCGATTCTTTTAAGGTATTATCAGATAGCCCGCCTGTAAAGGTGGATTGCTTCGGCGATGGAGAGGCGGATCCATCCAGTGCCGTCGATGTATAAAGCAACTCCCCCTCCCTGATAATACCGGCAATTCTTTTTAGCTTGTCCGGATGGTTGCTTGCAATAACCTTTAACCCTTCAAAATCGTATCCTACCGAAACAAAATATTTCTGCTTTCCATTGGTAAAGGTCTTTATAAATACCGTCCCACCTTTTTATCTTTTACCACATAGAGCGGATTTGTTAACGTGGGTTTAATGAGTCCGAACTACTGCCCTCGTTTGTTTGTGATTAATTTTTCATACTGATTATCGCCCCATTTTACCTTTCCTATAGGAGTCTCTGCCGTTAACTTCTCTCCAAATTCCTGCTTCCAATTGTCAGGAGTTAATTCCAGGTTTCGTGCTGGCTCGGTATGGCTGTTTAAAATATCCTGGATTTGTTCAGGGGTGTGCTTAACCTGGGGTTGGTGGGCGGTGCCCACTCTACTTTGATGGCTCAGCGGGTTGTATACCCCCTCGAATTGCGAAAGTCGGGCTAGGAGTGGTATGATTTCAATATTGGGCTTGACAACTTCCACAGTCGATTGTATGCTAGCGTTTAGTTTGGATGGAGATTCTTGGGATTGTTGAAGTCCAGACAAAGTATTGTTCCCCAAGTAGAACAATGTCCTCCGCTTTTTATCGTTGTACCCATCATAGTCTGTTTCTACCTTATTCCCTTCTGAGTCGACAGATTCGGGGAGTGGTCGTATAATGTTCTTAGAAGGGTTGCGGAGCGTCTCGGACGTGTTAGAAGAGGTCTCCTCCAAGGGCCTAAAGGGAGGCATGTCATTCGTCGCAACCTTAGCAGAATCACCCTGCGATGCGGGAGGCGTGTCGCTCAAATTACCAAAGACGCCAGTCCTCCCTTTGGTAGAGGGTGATTCTTTTTTTTGTAGGCAGCCAATAACCAGTTCTTTGTCTCACCATTCCAATCCAGCCCTACCACTGCCTTATGGCCTGCGGATTCTAATTTTATCCTATTCTTTCCCTTTATTCCTACTGCCATGTCAATATCACCAACGTCCTTGTGGTTAAGCTCACCAATCGCATCGCTGTTCTTTTACTAACTGTGCAATCGCTTCTTTTGCCTTGCCTTTAAACTGTGTAAATAGAGACCCGAAATCACTGAATATAATTTCTGCCTGCATAATTTGTTCGTCCGGTTTTGTTTTACGATCTGGTGAGAGACGCCGGTTGCGCCGAGGGTGGTTAGGACTACGGTGGCTACGGTGTCGACAAGGTCTTTCAAGGGTGACATGAGGTTTATTTCTGGCTGTTCGGCCTGACCTCACCACAGGCTTGACAGATTCAGTAGATGGTTGTATGCTATTGATAGGATTGCCAGAGTTCGCTTCGGGCGTATGAGCTGGGGGCTTCCCAGATATCTCTCGAGAAGGTGTCTGAGAAGATGCATCACTCGCTTCTGGCGTCCCTGTTTTCCACATCGACTTTATTGTGAGTTCATGTCGCTTATCCCTGACTTCTTCTAAATAATAAATTTCACCGTTTATTTTCTTCTATACTGTATTACATCATTACATCGTTTCCGCCACTATCTTTTTCAGACAATTCTACTTTGTCATAAGAATTAACTATCTGTGGGATTTTTTGAATGTCTTCTTTTGTTATAGCAACCTGCCCTCTGCTGCTTTCTGTTTTAGGATCGTCATGGCCAGACACGGCTTGGTTTATTCCATAGGTTGTTTAATTTCCGGGGTTTGCTCGCCCTGGGGTTGGTGGGCAGTGCCCACCCTACTTTGATCAGGGGAGGACACGGGACCACCGATAAATAGATGGGCGACGCCGGTTGCGCCGAGGGTGGTTAGGGCTGCGGTGGCTGCGGTGTCGAGGAATGCTTCAAGATATTCCTGCGGTGTATGGGTCTTCCCATTGTACCACACAAATGCCTGCCCGCAAGCCACAACGGTTGTTTATCCATTATTTGTGGCAGATAAACAGTGAGGAAGGGGCCGTGCTGGTAATTTGGTTGCGACTATGCAGCGCTATGATATAATAATTCAGGAAATACGCTTTGGGACAATTATCTGTTTAACTTATGTGGAGGAAAATGTAAATGCGGGGGGGGGTATCATTTGTTGGGGCGTTAATGATTTTCGGTGTTTTCAGTGGTGTAATACAGGCTAAAAGTCTGGATAAAGGCGTGGGTCCGTATGGAGAATTTTGGAAACCGATTCCCACCCAGAGATACTGGGCGCCGGACTACTTTTATTCACCACCGGAAGATCCAAGGGGGGTTTACAATGCAGATGAATGCACACTCTGTCACAAGGCATTGAATCCTGGTCTGGTAAAAGCATGGGCGGAGAGCAGTCATGCCAATCTTGACAAGCTTCAGGATTATCAGAAAGAAAAATTAGCGGAAATAGAAAAAACCCTGGGGAGAAAGCTCACGAAGGTGGGCTGTATTGACTGCCATGGCAAGGTTGGAGCGGAAAAGCTGGATCATGAAAAAGAGCTGATAATGCCCAACCCCGCCCTGTGTGGCGAGTGTCATAAGCAAGAGTATGAGGAGTTTGAATCAGAAAAACAATACGGCATCCCTGACTGGAAACCGGGCAGGGAAAGCCACGCAAAGGCGTATGACGCCAACCTGGACGTGGATGTATGGGCAGCAGTAGACAAGAATATCGTTCAAGGTTGCGACATGTGCCACAGTATCCAGCACAAGTGCGACAGCTGTCATACCCGCCATGCCTTTAAGGCCTCTGAAGCCAGGAGACCCGAGGCATGTCAAACCTGCCATAACGGGCCAGACCATCCGGATATTGAATACTACAGGGATTCTAAACACGGCTCTATCTATTTTATTGAAGGGCATACCTGGGATTGGAACAAACAACTAAAAGATGCCAATTACATTTCCCCCACCTGCCAATCCTGCCATATGTACTATAAAGGACAGTATTCCCATAATATGGTCAGAAAGGCCATTATGGGCGAGGGAGATGTGTTGTTTTATGACAATGTTTTTAAAGGCATCAAACCAACGGATTATATCAAGAACAGCAAGGAACTCATGGCAAGGCGGGAGGCATGGATTGAGGTCTGTGTAAAGTGCCATTCTCCCAGGTTTTCACGGGATTATCTGGACTCCATGGATAATGCCTCGGATTCAGTTTTCCAATACGTGAGCGAGGCCTACGCCACGATTAAATCTCTTTATGATGAAGGAATACTCTATCCCATGCCTGAAAACAGGCCCAGGGCGCCTGCCCCTGTGACTGAGAAGTATCCCGACCTGTTGGGCGGTTTCTACGGCGAATTTTGGGCAAAAGGCGGCAATCCAAGTAAGATAGAAAAGGACTTCTTGTATATGTGGGAGAATGATGCCTTTCTGGTCCGAAAGGGTCTGGCACATATGAATCCGAATGGTTTTACTTATCTCTCCTGGTCGAATTTACTCAAGAAGTACGTGGATATCCAGAGTGAGGCAAATACCCTGAGACGGTTGGCTGCATTGGAAAAGAAGACCAAATTAAGGGCAAGGTCAAGGGCAAAAGCAAAGAGTAAATAGGTGCAGATAGCAAGGGTCACGGCGCTCTGTGCCCCTATGATTTATGACAATTCCCATATCGAATATCGAACAAAAAAATACTGATGGAAATTCTTACACAATGGCATCTTACTTTTGTTGGCATCGAAAACCTCGGGTTGCGTGTTCTGGTTTTGTTTCTGGCGATTGCCGCACTGTACTTTTCATGGCTTGGCGTTAAAACCGTCCCTTCCCGAAGTAAACGATTGTTACTGCTCACACTCCGGTTTGGTGCTGTCGTGCTCATAATAGTCCTCCTGCTCCAGCCACAAATAGAACAGAAAGAGGTTCTTAAGTTAAAAAACAAGGTCGTATGCCTATTGGACAATTCAGAAAGCATGACCCTTAAGGGGGGAGATACCGGCATCACCCGGTTCCAGCTTGTCAATAATTTCTTCAAAGACAACGCATCTTTTATTGAAGACCTGCAAAATAATTTTGACGTCGATTATCTCTCCTTTTCCGATATCATTAAAGAAATTTCTCATAACGATATTGAAAGTGACCTCGTTCTTGATGGCACAAATACTGACTTTGTCCAAATACTTAAGCTCCTGAAAAAACGTTACGAGGGTAAATCCGTTAAGGGATATCTGGTTTTTTCTGATGGCGCTGACACTGTTGAGCTTCCTTCCAGTGTAAATAAACTTGACATTATTTCCGGTCTCGCAAAGGATCTTTCAGCCCCGTTTTTTACATTTTCACCAGCCGGCAATATGGAGGCCAGGGATATCGCCATCAGCAAAGTTTCCTACGACAGTTTTACCTTTGTGCGAAGTCCGTGGAAGGCGGACGTCGTCATCAAGATTTTTGGGTACAGTGACCTCAAACTCCCCGTTACGCTGAAACAAGGGAACGGCATCATCTCTTCCAGGGTTTTGGATACGGGGGATGAAAGGGAACTTCACTTAGACCTGTCATTTACCCCCCATACAACGGGAACTTTCCTTTATACAATATCCCTTCCCGTCCAACCCCATGAGGCCATTACAGAAAACAACCAGGTTAGCTTCCTGGTAAAGGTGGTGCGGGATAAGATCAGGATTATGCATGTCTGTGGGCGTCCGTCCTGGGACGAACGTTTTCTGAGACGGGTTTTAAAAAGCGACCCCAACATTGATCTCATATCCTTCTTTATTCTGCGAACACCGACCGACGTCTCTGAGGCAAGAAATGACGAACTCAGTCTCATTCCTTTTCCCGTAGACGAACTATTTACGCAGGTACTCAGCAGTTTTGATCTGGTTATCTTTCAAAATTTTGATTACCGGCCCTACGATACTTCGTTCTTCCGATTTTCACATTATTTGAATAACCTCCTTAAGTTTGTAACGGAACAAGGCGGCGGCTTTGTGATGATTGGCGGCGACATCTCGTTTTCACAAGGAGGTTATGACGGTACTCCTATTGAAGAAATCCTGCCCTTAAACCTCGACGCGGCAAAGGACACCATTAATACGACCCGAGGGAAGGCAATCTTAACCGATGACGGCATGAAACATCCGGCGACTGCCCTTGACGTTGGCATAGACAGAAACATTGCTATTTGGGAAGACCTTCCAGAACTTGACGGATGCAATGTAACCACCGGGTTGAAGGCAGATGCCGTACCTCTGGCAATCTATTCAACAGAAGGAAATCCATCCCTCATCTCCGTTCGGGGAGCGGGGCAGGGTAGATGCATGGCTATTACAACCGATTCTTTATGGCGATGGAATTTTCTCTCTGTTGGGAGAGGTGGAAGCAACAGGCATTATATAAAATTTTGGCAAAATTCCATAAAATGGCTTATTAAAGACCCTACCCTGAACCCTATTCGTATCGTGGTAAACAAAGAAACGTTTTTGCCAAATGAAGAAGTACAAATTAAGATTGATGTGGTAGGTAGAAACTACCAGCCATTGGGCGGTGTACAATTAGATATAAATGTCACAAATGAATTTTCGGGAAAAGGTATCGTTTCTACAACCGGGGTCACCGGAGATGATGGCCAGTATAGATTTACCGTCAAACACGACAAAGAAGGTTACTACATTGTTAACGTGGCAGCAAAGAAAGAAAATGATGAAATTGGACAGGACTACGCCGTCTTTAACATAGCTTTAGAAAACAATGAATTTAAAGACCCCTCCATCAGGAGAGATATCCTTGCCAAGTTGTCCGAGGTTTCTGAAGGAAAGTATTTCGAACTCCCCGTAAAAAATATCGGAGAAAAGTTCTCCATAGAAAACCCTTCTATGATAAAACTCGTTGGTAAACGGCAAATCTCCCTGTGGGATAACGGATACATCTTTATAACGATACTAGCGATCGTTTCCTTAGAATGGTGGATAAGAAAACGTGGCGGATTAAGTTGAGACAAAAAACACTTGCAATAAAGCGCTTCGTATAGTATATTTTAAATTTTCCTATACATACCTTAATCGGACGCTATTACCGCAAGGTATCATTGAAGAGGTCTGATTTGATAATAGCGATTGATGGTCCTGCTGGTTCCGGAAAGAGTACCGTTGCAAGGATGCTGGCGAAACGGCTTGGCTTTAAATATCTCGACACGGGCGCCATGTATCGGGCGCTTACGTGGAAGGCAATGCAGGAGGGCGTGAACCTCAAAGAAGAATTGGCATTGTGCCAGCTTATGGATCAAACCACCATTGAGTTCCGGGGTAAGGATGAAGGCTTAAACGTGCTTGTAGACGGAGTAAACGTTACGAAAAAAATCCGATTGCCTTCTGTTACAAATAACGTTCATTTCATCTCAGACACACCAGGCGTCCGGCATCGCATGGTAAAACTTCAGCGGAAATTTGCATCTGAAGGAAACACCGTTGCCGAGGGAAGAGACATGGGAACGGTCGTATTCCCAGACGCAGAAAAGAAGTTTTTTCTGGATGCGGAGATTGAAGAACGAGCCAGACGGCGTTATGGCGAGTTTAAGCCCAAGGACAAAGAAGTTTCTTATGCCGATGTTATAAAAGATATGGAAATACGTGACAAACGCGACACAACAAGAAATAACTCGCCTTTAATGAAGAGCAGTGACGCAATTTACATGAATACCACAAAATTGACTATTGAAGAAGTACTGAATTTGATTCTGAAAGAAATCGAATTTGCCGTAAAAAAATAAGATTTTTAACACAGGTAGAAAACGTATTTTATTTCATTAAACTTTCTTAGTTTATGTAATTTTTATTTCGGAGAAATCGTCAAATTATGGATCGCGACATTTTAAAAGATTACAATGTGGATGTGATCGACATTGAAAGAGAAGTTGATGCAATTATGGGAGACGAGGATGCGAAAAAGAAGATGGAATCTACGTATTATGATTCTATCCAAAATTTCGAAGTAGGATCAGTCCTGAAAGGACGTATCCTCAGCTCTCTTGGGGACAATATTGTTATAGACTGTGGATATAAATCAGAGGGTATGATACCCAAGTCTGAATTTGACGATCCTTCCGAAATAAAGATTGGTGATGATGTAGAAGTTTTATTAGAAGCAGTAGAAGACGATTCAGGACTTATTAAATTGTCCAAGCGCAAAGCGGATCGTATACGTGGCTGGGAAAGGGTCATTGCAAAATATAAAGAAGGTGACATTATTACAGGGCGGGTTACGAGAAAGATTAAAGGGGGCCTGCTTGTAGATATGGGCGTACCCATATTTTTACCGGCATCCCAGATTGATGTAAAACCACCTGGCGATATTTCTCAATACATTGGGCAAGAAGTCACCTGCCGAATTCTTAAAATAGATGAAGCCCGCCAAAACATCGTTGTTTCCAGACGAAAACTCATTGAAGAAGAACGCGATAAAAAGAAGCAGGGATTGCTGGCAGAAATTGAAGTTGGACAGATTCGAAAAGGAGTTGTTAAAAACATCGCCGACTTCGGCGCATTTATAGATTTGGGAGGACTTGATGGACTCCTCCATATTACTGATATGAGCTGGGGCAGGATAAGTCATCCTTCAGAAATGCTTGCCATTGACGATGAAGTTGAGGTGAAAATACTCGACATAGACAAAGAAAAGGGGAAAGTGGCACTCGGGTTAAAACAAAAGTCACAAAACCCATGGTTGCAGATAGAAGAAAAATACCCTGTGGGCTGTAAGGTAAAAGGCCAGGTTGTCAATATCATGTCTTACGGCGCCTTTGTAAAACTTGAAACGGGTATCGAAGGTCTTGTACACATCTCAGAGATGTCCTGGACACGCCGTATTAATCATCCGTCAGAAATGGTAGCTATCGGGGATATGGTAGAGGTCGTCGTGCTTAAAATAGATAAGGAAAAAGAAGAAATCTCCCTTAGTATGAAGCAGACAGAAGTTAATCCCTGGACGGTTATTGAGGAGAAATATCCACCCGGAACGAAAATTAAGGGCCGTGTTCGCAACCTGACCAATTATGGCGCCTTCATTGAAATTGAAGAGGGTGTGGATGGCCTGCTCCATATATCCGACATGTCCTGGGCAAAGAAAGTAGGGCATCCATCCGAAATCGTTAAGAAGGGTGATAAAATTGAGGCTATTGTGCTTTCCGTCGACCGTGAAAAAAAGAGGGTTGCATTGGGTCTGAAACAACTCTCTGATGATCCATGGACAAAAGAAATCCCCGAGAAATTTAAGGTGGGCGATATCATTTCCGGCAAAGTTACCAAGCTGACAAATTTCGGTGCATTTCTGGAACTCGGAAAAGGGATCGAAGGGTTATTACACATTTCAGAATTATCGAACGAAAAAGTTGCCAACCCTGCCGACATCATAAATATTGGTGACGAGTTGGAAGTCAGGGTTATTCGTATCGAACCTGAAGCAAGAAAAATAGGGCTCAGTCTTAAAAAATTATCTGATGCAGAAGGAAAAAACAATGTGACATCGTCTTCAAACGCTAGTTCTCAACCACGATCATGTGTTGAAACGGTGGAAACTTCGAAGAGTGATTCGAACGCTCCAGATATTTAATGATAGCGTCGCTCAAAAAAGGGAGAGATACATACGGAATCAGCTTTACAAACATATCTGAGAGAAATCAACCGCATTCCGTTGTTGTCTCCTGAAGAGGAAAAAGAAATAACAAAAAGGGTGGCAGCGGGGGATGAAAAGGCACGCGAAAAACTGATACGATCGAACCTGCGTCTGGTTGTCAGTATCGCAAAAGAGTATATTAACCGAGGGCTTTCCTTCCTGGATATGATTGAAGAAGGAAACATAGGTTTGATCCGTGCCGTTCAGGGATTCGACCCATCGACCGGATACAAATTCAGTACGTATGCTACATGGTGGGTTAAACAGGCAATCCGCAGGGCATTAACAGATAAAGCAAAAACTATCCGTATACCTTCTTGCATGCTTCAAAAAATATCCAAACTAAAAATCACGTCAACCGATCTGTTGGACAAGCTCGAAAGACCTCCCAGCCGTGAGGAGATTGCACAGGAGATGGATATTACTGCAAAAAAGGTAGAATCCATAGAACACGCTATCCGATCTACTAGATCCCTCAACAAAGCAGACATCACAGGCTCAGACCTCATATGGGCTCTGGACAATATTTTACCCGATAAAAGGACCTTATCCCCTGAAGATGAAATAGAGGAAGCTTATGAACGGGAAAGTTTGGAAAAGCTCTTGGAGGTTATTGATAAAAGAGAGGCTAAGGTAATAAAACTGCGATATGGACTGACAGATGGTGAACCAAAGACGCTGGAGGAAATTGGTGTGTTATTGCATATAAGTCGTGAACGTGTCAGACAAATAGAAAAAGAAGCTATCCGGAAGTTACACTACATTTTGACTAAAGAGAAATAACGAACATATGGATGATTTAAAAAAACTGGTACGAGAAGTGCCTGACTTCCCCAAAAAAGGCATTGTTTTTAAAGACATAACACCTTTATTCCAAAACCCAATGGGACTTAAGGGTGCAGTTGAAGCAATTTCTAATCATTATAAAAACAAAACCGTTGACATTGTAGTCGGTGCTGAAGCACGTGGTTTTATCCTGGCCCCAACCATTGCCTTTAACCTGGGCGCTGGGTTTACCCCTATCAGAAAACCTGGAAAACTTCCTTACGAAAAGATCAGCATGAGCTATGCCCTTGAATACGGGACAGATATGTTAGAAATACACAAGGACGGGATCAAAAAAGGTCAGCAAGTGCTCATGGTAGATGATTTACTGGCGACCGGTGGAACCATGTCTGCCTGTTGCAAGCTCGTCGAATCTCTTGGTGGGAATATAGTGGGATGTGCCTTTTTGATCGAGCTAACTTTTCTCAATGGCAAAAAGGCCTTAAACAAATATGACGTATTTTCGCTTATTGAATATTGATAAGCGTTTCAAATAGTTTTTTTATTTATTCAAGGATAGACAAAACTCTGCCGTATTAATTATTTTAATGTTATTTCAATTGATTGGCCTTCCTTCCATATTTGATTGAACAACTTTACATTCTTTAATGCTTCCGTTACCTGCTTTTCAATCCACATAATTACATCGCTATAGCCACAGCTAAAACATTTGACCATCCATGGAACTTTTAACGTTTTTACCATTACGGAAACTGCTTCTCCATCACAATTTGGACATTTGGCCGAAGAGATTACGGCCTTATATTTTTCCCCGATTCCTTTATTCGAAAAATGTTCCGACATTTTATACTCCTTTAGAAGCGTTTAGCATATTAAATATTTATTCTACACAACACACCTTACTAAATAAAAGTTTCCAAGAATGCATCTTTTTAGAATTTTTCATATACAAGTCTGGGCGACCAACAACCTTTTCAATACAATATGGCGGGCGCTAGTGGATTCGAACCACTGATCCCTTGCGTGTGAAGCAAAAATTTCATTTTCTGCTGATTCCTGTGGAGTCCTGCCTTTTTTCGTGAAGTCGATCACGTTTTGGTCAAGGTCGATTAAAGCAAAAAACTATTGAAATGTCAATAAGGCTTCTTCTTTAACCTTCCTTTTGAGAATCTCATTACCATTGAGCAAGTAAACACAAGTATTTGTATCAAGAAGATATTTCAAAATACATGCTCCATTTTTGTAGATGATTTTCTACTCGAATAGATAACCTTTATTTGCTCCTCAACGCTTCTATCGTCTTCCCATGCTCCACATACAGAAAGGAATTCTTCTGTTGCAGATTTTTCTTTGAGTTCTGGTTGAACAAACTCTTTTTTGAGAATATTTATATCCAGCGGCGCAATGTCGAAGTTTTCGTATTCCTCTATCTTCTTCACGGTTTCTTCAAAGGACAAAGCAATCTTGCCCCGTTTCGATATATACATAATTTCGGCAAGAACTACAGCAGGGACAACTACGGTGCCTTCTTTGATTGTCCCTTCAAAGACTTTAATGGCTTTCTTGCTCAAACGAGCGTCTTCGGTAAAATACCATACCAACGAATGGATATCGGTTATAAAATCCATATGTACCTCAACGAGATTCATAAAGAAATAGCCTCAAAGAACAATGAGTCTTCGATACTGCTTCCTTTCCAGAGGCCTTTCAAAGAACCGCGCTTTACGGGCTTCTTTGCGCCGGATATAAATTCGGTCGTTATCTGATGAATAACTTTGTAAAGTTTCGGCATTTGTTCTTCGGGAACTTTTCCTAATTTTTTTATTATCCGCTCCTTATACGTTGAAAGCATAACTCCTCCATTCAATAATATTCATTTGATTGTATACCTTAGCTACATTTTTTATTATTTTAACAATTTCAATCCTCTGCGTCTAATGCTTTATCCATGTCGTTCGAAAATTCCAAGTAACCTTGTTCAGTCACAATTTGGTCACAGGGTTAATGATATCAAATACTCCTATTTTGCTAATTTATAAATGATTTATAGTGCAGTAAATATAATGTAAACGT
>JABWAQ010000184.1 GCA_013360945.1 Candidatus Brocadia sp. | reverse complement strand
ATAAGACCTAATCCGGCAGGCGCTAGTATGCCACCGAGGCTTACCAGAAAAGAAGAAGCGCCCACTTTCAATAATGCCCTGATGTCTGTGTGAAGGCCGGCGGTTAAAAGAAGTAATAATGTTCCAAAATAGGATATCATCTTTAAAAATGGCATGGTTCTCAGAAAATCAAAAAACTCAGACCCTGTTAAGAAGAAGAAATTACCCAGTATTATCCCCATGATTAAATTTCCAACCACCTTAGGGAGCGTCATTATGCTAGCCAACCAACCCCCTATGGTGGCTGCAATAAGGGTAATTGCAACGGCCATGATGATGCTAAGAGCCGGATTGGTATGCCATATGTCCCAGGAGAAATTAGAATCTTTTTCCTTCTTTCCTACCTCTGCCGGGGATTGAAATGTGGATGTTTCTCTTTCAGGTTCCTTTGCACCTTTATCCAATATGCCAGGACTGCCTTCAGTTGCTGCATAAGAAAATTCCTCTGCTGAAGTTAAAGTCCCGTTCTCATCTGTAGCGCTGTGAAGTTTATTTTCCACAGCAAGTGTTTGAGTTCCTTTTGCCTCTGGTTCCCCGCCGGCAATAATTTCGCCATGTACTTCTGGTGTGACGACTGTCATTGGCGTGCTTTCTTCTTTGGTTTCCTGAAGGGCCTCTGAAAAAGTGGTGATTGGTTGGTGACCATCGTCAGTCAGGGATTCCTCCTGATAAGTCTTTTCCTCTACGGTCCCCGTAGCGGAGGGGGCTTTTCCGGTTGTGGACTGAAGGGACTTGTTATTATCCACGTATGCCGGGGTTGCATCTTCTTCAACGAAAGAAGACTGTTGTTCCTCAACAGATATGGTTTCAGAATCTGGTGTAGCTGGTATTAAATGGGCGTCCATTTTTTGATTGTCAACAGGAATTTTTTCCTCCGAAGCTATTGCGTGGTAAGCTCCATCTGCAGGAAGCCCTTCCTGAATACCTTTTTCCTTGACTATCGCAGGAGGGGAAGGGGCTTTTTCATCTGTAATAACCTGGGGAGGCACATTATCCACCGTGGACGTTCGCGTTCCCTTTTCTTCTCCGATAAGGGATTGTTCTCCGACAACGGGTATGGCGGGACGTCCTGGTGTAGAGTCACTCACATAAGCATCCTTTTCGCCATCAGTTGAAGATATCTCTTCCTCCACGACAATCGACCGATATTCTCTATCAGGTGACTTCCCCTGGAGAGCTTCTTTCTTTGCAATCTCCAGATATCTCTTTAAATATTTCCTTGGAGAAAATATCTTCTCAATAATTAACGGCCAGGCTTCCACCTGAATATCGGCGGGATTTTGCTCTTTAGCAGGCGTTGAATGCTCAGTTCCTAATGGCGGTGAGCCAATTGCAACAGAGCAGTAAAAAGAGATAAAGATAATTATAAAAGCCAGATTGGGTTTGAAAGTATGCATGGCATATTCAGATTTAAATTTTCTAAATGGTAAAAATCTGCTTTTCTTTATAATAAGACACAATGACCATCGATTTGTTCCTGATTCCGGAAATATTTTCTTTTTTCATTGTGTTTTATTATACAAGTTATGCCATTCTTATCCAAAATAAATTTTCAGAGAGCCAGAAAATCCTTATTTTATAAGGTTTCCAGAGAATTTGTGTAATTTGAAACTTAGATTTTGGGTAACACTTCAGTATTTTGAAAAATTCCAGTAATGATGTAATTGTTGCACTCTGCAGAGGCAGTTCATGAATTGCCTCTACCTATTGACACAAAGGCATTGTTCGGCAAGGCCTGATTGATATCTAACCAGAACTGGTATATGGCCGTGCATAAATAAAGCGACATTGTAAAATTCTGAAGTGACTTTGCTGGCAGGTTTCTGGAATATTTTATGTCTCATAAGTAAAGCAGTGCAATATAGAACATGCCTTGATGACATAAAAAGCTGTTGAAGGCCCACGGTGGTACTTCAAATCCAACTAAACGCCGGACTAAAAGCAGACTACATATTTGCGCTCATTTGTCTGATTCGCCTGCTTTTCATTTCAAAAAACAATTTTATAAACCAGTCCGTTTATTAAGGAACTAAAAAAATACTTATCTGTCTTGTATTGTCATCGAGATACGTCTCGCCGGGTACTTTCTCCAATTCTGCCCGTATCACGTAGGTATCCTCTTTTAGCCCGCTGGTATCCCAGCTGTAAACGAATTTTTTTGAAGACAAGCCATCCAATGTCTCGGCCTCGCGCCCTATGAGTTGTTTTGTTGTAAGGCAAGTTACCGTTAATATCGTCGTCACCTTTGTTGTCCTCTCGTTGCCAACGACAACATCGACATTGACTTTATTTCCAATAGTTTCGAGTAAAGGTATATCCATGGATACGATCATCACCCCATGCACAATCGGCTCGTATTTTTTCTTCTCGGCAGCAAAACAGTTAGATGATTCGTATGCCAAAAAGCAACATAAAACAAATGCAAAATTTATTCCGCAGCCATTCTTATAATATTTCATCATACCGGCCTTCCTCTCTTTGTAAAATCTTACATCAGACAAACAGTATTGCTACATTATTTAAAGAGGTAGATTCTCATGGCTTGTTAGTGAGCTAACAGATGAATACAAACACCTATTAGCTCACCTTTGTGTTACACAGGTTCGTTAATCTTTTTCTATTTTTATTAACTCACCATTCAGATACCTCTTCATGAAGTCATTTTCATTCCCGACGGTGTATCCTGTCTTTGCAGGATCCCATAACCCCTTACCGCCTATGCCACCGTCCTCTGCTTTCGTAATCCTCACCAAAGTCTCCTTTGGAACGGTATTGATACCGTGGTTATCAGCCTCATAGCCAAAAACAAACTTCATGCTGGTCTTTGATTTATGGAACAGGCTATCCAGCTGGTGCATTGGCATAGACCAGTCCCTGGTGATACTCTGCTGAGATCCGTAACGGAAACTGGCCTGGTAACCGGTACCAGCGGACAACGCCCTGCCGTCAGGCCTGGTCTCGTGGGCCTTCACAGACCTTTCCGTCGCAATGAAAGTCGAATGTTTC
>JABWAQ010000079.1 GCA_013360945.1 Candidatus Brocadia sp. | reverse complement strand
CGTTATCACCGACGTCAACGTCGTCTTCCCATGGTCCACATGCCCTATCGTCCCTACGTTTACATGCGGCTTCGTCCGCTTAAATACCTCTTTACCCATTGCTCAAAACCTCCAATTATTTTGAAGTTACCCTATGCAACACTACTGAACGCCTTTGCAGGTGCAGGTCTATATTCTAAAGGTTCCATGGTAAACGTACCTCTTCCCTGGGTTATTGACCGTAACACGGTAGAATATCCAAACATCTCCGCAAGAGGTACATCACCCTTAATAACCCTGAGATTACCTCTTGTTCCCATTTCAAGGATATTTGCCCTGCGGCTATGGATTTCACTAATCACATCTCCCATATACTGTTCAGGAACTACAATTTCCAAAGACATTATTGGTTCCAGCAAAATTGACTTTGCCATTTCTACACCTTTTCGCAACGCAATGCTCGCGGCTGTATAAAATGCCAAATCAGACGAATCCACAGGATGAGTTGAACCGTCGGTCAATGTAACTTTAATATCTATAAGCGAATATCCACCGGCAACGCCAGTTGTTGCAGTCTCCCTGATCCCTTTTTCTACCGATCTTACATATTGTTTAGGGATCTTTCCGCCCACGATGGCGTCCTCAAAAGTCACCGGTTCTTCACCCTTAAACGGCTCTAACGTAATCCACACGTGTCCATATTGACCATGGCCACCTGTCTGCTGAATAAACTTACCTTCAACCTCAACCTTTTTGCCTATCGTTTCTCTATAAGATACTTTAGGAGCCCCCACATTGGCATCCACCTTATATTCACTCAACATCCGATTCTTAATTACTTCCAGGTGCAACTCTCCCATACCCGAGATAATCATTTGTCCGGTCTCTTGATCCATACGTACTCTGAATGTGGGGTCTTCCTTTGCCAATTTTGACAAGACTACGCCCAATTTTTCTTTTTCCGCATCTGTCTTTGGCTCTATAGCCATTGATATGACCGTGTCAGGGAATTCCATCTTCTCAAGAACTATGGGATCATCCGGATCGCATAAGGTGTCCCCCGTAACTGTATACTTCAAACCAATTACAGCGCCTATATCGCCTGCCGAAAGCCCCTCTACCTGTTCTCTGGTATTAGCGTGCATTTTATAGATACGACTGATTAATTCTTTCTTTTCTTTCCCAGAGTTTATCACCCGGGTACCTGAAGTTACCTTGCCTGAGTAAACCCGGATAAATGTCAAATCACCGTGTTTATCGGATGCGATTTTAAAAGCCAGGGCACTAAAAGGCTCTTCCGGAAGCGGTTTTCTTGATATTTCGCTCCCTGTATGGGGATTCGTACCAATAATTGATTTTCTATCAATCGGTGAAGGCAGGTAATCGCATACAGCGTCAAGAAGTAGTTGTATCCCTTTTTTCTTAAATGCGGAACCGCACATTACAGGCACGAATTTTAAATTTATTGTTCCTTCCCTGATGGCCTTTTTTATTTCGTCATTGGTTATGGTCTCGCCTTTTAAAAATTTTTCCGTTAGCCAATCAACTTCTTCAGCTAGTCCTTCAATCATCATCTCACGTTGAAGCTCAGCATCTTTTTTGTACTCTGCCGGAATCTCTTCTACAGAAAAATTGATCCCCAGTTTATCAACATCATCCGAATAGACCATAGCCTTCATAGTTACAAGATCAATAACACCCTTAAATCCCTGTTCTTTACCCAATGGCAGTTGAATAGGTATTGCCTTCATCCCCAAACGATCATTAACCTCACCAACCACCTTCAGGAAGTCCGCACCGATACGGTCCATCTTGTTCACAAAACATATTCTCGGTACATGATATCTGTCAGCCTGACGCCAAACCGTCTCAGACTGCGCCTCGACACCTCCCACACCGCAAAATACACAAACAGCTCCATCCAGCACGCGAAGCGAACGCTCCACCTCAATGGTAAAATCTACGTGACCTGGCGTATCAATTAAATTTATCTGATAATCATTCCACGTACATGTTGTTGCGGCTGCCGTGATGGTGATTCCACGTTTTTGCTCTTCTTCCATCCAATCCATAACAGCTGTCCCTTCGTGGACTTCGCCCATCTTATATGATTTTCCTGTATAATAAAGAATACGTTCAGAAGTAGTCGTCTTACCGGCATCGATGTGTGCTGCGATGCCAAAATTCCTCATTTTTTCAATATTCATAACTTAAACTTTCCTGTACAAAAACTAAAATTTTGACCATGCAAAGTGTGCAAATGCCTTATTTGCCTCGGCCATCTTATGAGTATTTTCCCGTTGTGTTATGGCTGCTCCTTGTTTTTTATATGCATCCGCGAATTCGTCGGCCAATCGCTGGAACATAGGACGCCCCCTTTTCCCCTTCGCGGCATTTATTATCCACCGTATTGCCAAAGACATCTGCCTTTGTTTTGGGACCTCCACGGGTACCTGATATGTCGCACCCCCAACACGCTTCGATCGAACCTCTACTAATGGCTTAACATTGTTTACTGCTGTTTCAAATATTTCCAAAGGTTCAACGTCTGGTATCTTTTTTTCTATAATTTCCATCGCATCGTAAAATACCTTCTCAGCGACACTTTTTTTACCCTTTCGCATAAGACCATTAATAAACTTAGATACCAGTTTACTCTTATATTTTATGTCCGGCTGTAAATATACCTCCGTACTCCTATATGCAAGCGCCATAAACTACACTCTCCTTCACGAAAATCTATTTGGGTGTCTTCGCCCCATATTTAGAGCGGGCCTGCCTTCGGCCATCAACACCTGCACAATCTAACGTTCCACGAATAATATGGTACTTAACACCAGGAAGGTCTCTTACACGGCCACCCCTCACCAAAACGATCGAATGTTCCTGTAAATTATGACCTTCACCTGGAATGTAGGCCGTTACTTCTTTTCCATTAGACAACCTGACTCTGGCTACTTTTCTTAACGCAGAATTGGGTTTTTTTGGCGTCCTGGTCATGACTTGAAGACAGACCCCCTTCTTATGGGAACACTTTTCCAAATCAGGACTCTTACTTTTGTTTTGGGCTTTCTTCCTACCCTTCCTAATTAATTGATTTATCGTTGGCATATCTCATTATACCCTTCATTAAATTGACGTAACGAGTTCTTTATCTTCGTGTGCTTCTGCCCCTTTTGAAACAGCCGCTTCAGTTGGCATTGCAGAAAGTGAACAATAAGACTTATAACCAGTCCCGGCTGGCACCAGATGCCCAAGAATAACATTTTCCTTTAACCCAACCAAACCGTCAACCTTGCCTTCGAGTGCCGCCCTGGTCAAAACTTTGGTTGTTTCCTGGAATGAAGCTGCAGATATAAAGCTATCGGATTGCAAAGACGCTTTTGTTATACCCATCAATAAAGGTTTTGCCGTTGCTGGTTTTCCACCTTTTTCCATTATTTTTTTATTTTCATCTTTAAATTTAAATTTATCAACAACTTGTCCAGGGAGAAAACTGGTGTCACCTACATCATCTACCTTTACCTTTCTCAGCATCTGAGCAATAATAATCTCAATATGCTTATCATCTATTGGTACATTCTGAGAGCGATACACATTTTGGACTTCTTTCTGCATGTAGGTCTGTAACTCTTCTTCACCACTTATCCTTAAAATATCCTGCAAGATGAGAGGGCCTTCCACCAGTGGACTACCTGCCTTAATATGATCTCCTCTGTGCACTTTTAAATGCTTGCCTCTGGGAACAAGATGCTCTATTTCCATACCTGTTTCACTTTTCACTAATATTGTACGCTTCCCTCTGCGCTTTTCACCCACCTCTACAACGCCATCAATTTCACTCATTACCGCAGGGTCTTTAGGTTTTCTTGCTTCAAAAATTTCCGCCACCCTCGGCAAACCACCGGTTATATCTTCAGTTCTTGAAATTTCTCTAGGCGTCTTTGCAAGCAATGTCCCAGCGGTAACACCTTCACCTTCTTCTACCTCGATATGTGCCTTTTCCGGAATTGGATATAAACCCAGGATTTTACCTGTTTCGTCTTCGATAATAATTTGAGGATGCAAATCTCCCTTATGTTCCATAATTACTTTCCGTTTAACCCCGGTTGAAACGTCCGACTCCTGCCTCATCGTTTTGCCAATCACGATATCTTCAAAACGGATTTTCCCGGCTATTTCCGTTAATATGGGAATCATATGGGGGTCCCATCTGGACAGCACCTGATGGGCAACGACGTTATCATCCTCTTTGACCAATACCTCAGCACCAAGTACTACCGTATGCTTATCAATTTGCCTTCCCTTAGCATCTATAAGTATGATTTCGCCATTTGCATTAATTGCAACATTTTTCCCTTGTGGATTTTTTACTACATTTAAATTATTATATTTTATCATCCCAGCCCTCTTTGCCTTTATTTCAGACTCTTCCACAGAACGGGTTGCAGTACCGCCAATATGAAACGTTTTCATGGTAAGCTGTGTACCGGGTTCACCAATCGATTGTGCCGCCATAATTCCTACAGCCATACCTTCTTCCACAAATTGACCTCTCGACAAATCCATTCCGTAACATTTTATACAAAGTCCTAAAGACATTTCACAGGTCAGCGGAGATCGAACCTTAATCTTTTCATACCCTAAAGCCTCTATCCTCTTTGCTTTCTCTTCCGTGATTAATTCATTTTCCCGCACTATCACTTCGTCTCTTACTAAATCTACAATATTGTTCCTCGCAACACGCCCTGTAATTGCCTTGCTTAACGGCACCTCTACTTTTTCCCCACGGTAAACAACGCTCTTGGTAATACCATTTGTGGTACCACAATCTAGCGCGGTTGTGACCACGTTCTGGGCAACATCCGCCAATTTTCGTGTCAGATACCCGGAATCTGCAGTTTTTAATGCAGTATCAGCCAATCCTTTTCTCGCGCCATGAGTGGAACTGAAATACTCCAGCACCCCCAACCCTTCCCTGAAATTAGCTTTTATCGGTGCCTCGATAATCTTGCCGGAAGGCTTCGCCATCAAACCACGCATACCGGCAAGCTGTCTTAACTGCTGAGAACTACCTCTTGCACCGGATGAAGACATCAAGTACACAGGATTCAGATATGGCTTCCCCTCTCTTACATCATTTTTAAGCTCACTCAACATCTCTTCAGCAACTCTTTCACCTGCATAAGTCCATGTGTCTATGATCTGATTATATCGTTCCCCTTCCGTTATTATACCCTTTCGATATAATTTCTGTATTTTTTCGATCTCTTCCTGAGTCTTATCAATAATCTCCTGCTTCTTTGTCGGCATTTTCACGTCTGTTATGGCAAATGAAAGTCCTGCTTTTGTACATTCCTTAAAGCCTATCTCTTTAATATCGTCTAACAGATCAATCGTTTTCTCTCTGCCCAGAAGTTTATAACAATCCTGAATTATTCTGCTAATACCCTTCAGGTCCAATGTATAATTATAAAAAGGCATTCCATTGGGTAATATATTATTAAAAATAACACGACCTACCGTCGTTTTGCATAAGCCATTTTTAGGCTCTTCTGCACCAAATTTATCTTTTATAATTTTTGTTTGTTTTATTCTCACTTCGATTTTTGTATGTAAATGCACTTTTTTCAGGGCTAGCGCATATACAACCTCATCAGGGTCACTAAATTTTTTGTACTTTTTTTCCTGACCATCCTGCAAACTTGTGGTAAGAAAAGAACAGCCCAAAACAATATCCTGCGTTGGGGTAATAATTGGTTCACCTGAAGCGGGTGAAAAGATGTTATTCGTAGAGAGCATTAGGGTAATGGCTTCAACCTGTGCTTCTATAGAAAGGGGGAGATGAACAGCCATCTGATCGCCGTCAAAATCGGCATTGAAGCCGCGACATACGAGCGGATGCAACTTGATGGCGTTTCCCTCAACAAGAATAGGTTCAAATGCCTGAATGCCCATCCTATGTAATGTGGGCGCTCTATTGAGCAATACAGGATGCCTCTTGACCACCTCCTCAAGAATATCCCACACCTCCTTGTCTTTACGACCCAGCATTTTCTTTGCACTTTTAATCGTATCAGCAAGTCCAAGCTCTTTTAGTCTTCGTATGATAAATGGCTGAAATAATTCCAGCGCTATCTTTTTTGGCAAGCCACATTGGTGCAATTTTAATTCTGGTCCCACCACGATCACAGAACGTGCCGAATAATCGACCCTCTTCCCGAGCAAATTTTCCCTGAAACGTCCTTGCTTGCCCTTTATCATATCCGTCAGTGATTTTAAAGGCCTGTTATTGCTCCCCAGTACCGGACGTTTCCCCCTCGTATTATCAAACAGGGCATCTACCGCCTGTTGCAGCATTCTTTTTTCGTTTCGTATAATTACTTCCGGAGCATTTAAATCAATCAACTTCTTTAAACGATTGTTTCTATTAATAATCCTTCGGTAAAGGTCGTTAAGATCAGACGTGGCGAAGTTTCCGCTCTCCAGCAGAACCAACGGCCTCAGATCAGGAGGAATAACCGGAACAACGCTGAGCACCATCCATTCCGGCTTATTTCCGGAATCTCTAAATGCCTCTACAATCTCTAATCGCTTAATTATCTCTTTGGCACGCTGTTTCGACTTTGTTTGGTTGAGCTCCTCGCGCAACTCCTTTGACAACGTTACTAAATCAAGCCTTTGTAACAGAGTTCGTATCGCCTCAGCACCCATCCCAGCTTTGAAGGATTGTTCTCCAAATTTTTCTTTATTTGCCTTATATTCTTCTTCGCTCAGTATTTGATATTCTTTTACCTGCGTGCTTCCCGGCTCGATTACAACGTAATCCTGGAAATAGATAATTCTTTCTAAAGAAGTAGTCTTCATCCCCAAGAGGGTGCCTAAACGGGATGGCATCGCCTTAAAAAACCAAATATGAGCGATGGGAGCAGCCAGATTAATATGCCCCATGCGTTTTCTTCTTACACGCGAGTGAGTAATCTTTACACCACAGCGATCACATATGATTCCCTTGTGTTTTATCCCCTTGTATTTTCCACAAAAACACTCCCAATTTCGTTCCGGCCCAAAAATACGCTCACAAAACAAACCGTCTTTTTCCGCCCTGTACGTACGATAATTAATCGTTTCGGGTTTCTTTACTTCACCATAAGACCAACTTCGAATATCCTCAGATGAAGCGAGAGATATTTTTACCGAACTATATTCGTTAATTTTATCGTACACGATATCTGCCATTTTAAAAACCTTTATAGAAAAATCTATACTGCGGCTTATCCATATACATCCACCGCCTGGGAAAATCAGATTACCTTTATCATTCTTTTAATGCTTCCATCTTTTTCTTCTCTAATTTTAAGCTCAATCCCAGCCCGGCGATTTCATTTGCAAGCACTTCAAAAGATGCAGGAGTGCCCGCTTCCAGTGTGTTTTCGCCTTTTACCATCGATTCGTAGATCTTTGTTCTTCCCTCGACATCGTCACTCTTCACGGTAAGTAATTCCTGCAAATTATGGGCTGCACCGTACGCCTCCAGCGCCCAGACTTCCATTTCTCCAAACCTCTGTCCGCCAAATCTCGCCTTCCCACCCAAGGGTTGTTGCGTAATCAATGAGTACGGACCTGTTGCCCTTGCATGTACTTTTTCATCCACCAGGTGATGAAGTTTTAACATGTACATGTAGCCTGCCGTAACCTTTTGTTCAAAAGGTTCACCGGTACGCCCGTCATATAAAACTGTTTTGCCGTCTTCCGGCAAGCCAGACTCCTTAAGAGTAGCCCTAATTTCTTCTTCTGTCGCTCCCTCAAAAATTGGTGAAATCGTTCGAAATCCCATTGTCTTCGCTGCCCACCCCAAATGGGTCTCAAGAATTTGCCCTACATTCATTCTCGATGGTACACCTAATGGATTCAATAACATCTCCACCCGTGTTCCGTCTGCCAAAAAAGGCATATCCTCTTCCGGTAGAATCTTGGAAATAACTCCCTTATTTCCGTGCCTGCCAGCCATTTTATCGCCGACAGACAGCTTTCTTTTCGTAGCAATCGAAATCTTTGCAAGTTCCAATACCCCGGTAGGTAACTCATCACCGCGCTTCAGATGATTAATCTTCCTATCTCTTTCATCTTTCAGAAATTCTATCTTTTCACAATACCCCTTGCTAATTTCCACTGCTTTTTCTTTTTTCTTTTTATTGCTAAACCCTATGTTTTCAATATCAAAACGTTCTTCTAACATAAGGATTGATTTTGCTGACATACCTCGCTCGATCGTATATGTTTGACCTGTTTGGATATCCACCAGGGGTTCTTCAACCTCTGCATCTATCGTCTTCAACATTTTTGCAAATTCTTTTGAAACATTTTCATCATATTTTGTTTCTATATCATTTATTTCCTGTAAAATTTTTTGCCTTTTATCATCAGACAGATAGGATTTCCTGGAAAATACCTGCGTATTAATTATAATCCCCTCCATACCGGAAGGAACCTCAAGAGATTCATTTTTGACATCTTCACCTGCGCGTCCAAAAATAGCATGCAATAATTTTTCTTCAGGCGATAATTCACTCCTGCTCTTTGGTGCGATTTTCCCAACCAAAATATCTCCTGGTTTTACTTTTGTTCCAATTCGTATAACACCGTTTTCATCAAGGTTACTTAACGCTTTTTCGGAAACATTGGGAATATCACGGGTAAATTCCTCCCTTCCCAATTTTGTCTCTCTAATTTCCACCTCAAACTCGTCCCTGTGTATGGAAGTAAACCGATCGTCCTTAAGCAACGCTTCGCTGATCACGATGGCATCTTCAAAATTGTACCCGTCCCACGTCATAAAGGCCACCAAGACATTCTTCCCGAGACTTAGCTCGCCCTGACACGTTGCTGCTCCGTCCGCAATCACTTCTCCCCTTTTTATCTTCTGACCTTCAACAACAATTGGCTTTTGGTTCAAACACGTACCTTCGTTTAATCCTACAAATTTTCTTAATTTATAAACCTCGCGGTCATCGATAATAATTTCATTTGCCGTCACTTTTGTTACACTTCCGCCATTCGTAGCCTGGACGGTCATGCTTGAATTCTGCGCAACAAATCTTTCCATCCCGGTAGACACGATAGGAGGTTCTGTTTTTAACAAAGGAACCGCTTGTCTTTGCATATTAGAACCCATCAGCGCCCTGTTTGCATCACTGTGTTCGAGGAAAGGTATTAGGCTTGCAGACACCCCTACCAATTGCTTAGGAGAAACATCCATGTAATCCACGTCTTTATAATTCACCTGGTGAAAATCACCATTATATCTACATAATACACTTTCTTTTTCTAACTTCTCTTTTTCTATAATGAGCACGTCTGCAGGGGCTATTAATTTATTTTCTTCTTCGTCTGCACGAAGATATGTTATTTTCTCAGTAATCTTTCCCTTGTCGATTATCCGATATGGAGTAATTAAAAAACCATACTCATCAGTTGTTGCATAAATGCTTAAGGATGCAATTAAACCTATATTGGTACCTTCAGGTGTCTCAATTGGACAAACCCTGCCATAATGTGATACGTGTACATCCCGGACTTCAAACCCTGCCCGTTTTCTATTTAACCCACCAGGCCCTAATGCACTCAACCGCCTTTCGTGTGTTAGCTGTGCCAAGGGATTCGTTTGATCCAATACTTGAGAAAGCTCGCTTCGGCTAAAGAAATAGTCTATCGCCGAAAAAATCGCCTTAGAATTTACCAAGGAACGCGGCGTTAATTGGTCGGAATCTTTTACGCTTAGCCGCTCCTGTACAGTTCTTCTTAACTTCAGGAATCCCTTCCGTAACTCTTCGCCAGCCAACTCATCTATCGTTCGAAGCCTTCTGTTACCCAAATTATCGATATCGTCAACAGACACCCCTGATTCGCCTTTGCGCAATTTAATTATGTATCGTATAGCCTCAACATAATCCTCTTTTTGTAGTGTCATCTCGGCTTCGTTAATATTATGTCCCAATTTTCTATTCAACCGAAACCTTCCCACTGACCCCAATCTATATCTTTTTACATCAAAGAACTTATCATAAAACAACTGTTTAGCCTTCTCAACTTGCTGCGGGTTTCCCGGACGAAATCTGGCGTAAATTTTTAACAAGGCATCTTCATGGGATCTTGTAAAATCTGATTCCAATGAATTCAATATCAGCGGATCATCCATTTTTTTAATTACTTCGATCTTCTTGATCTCCAAATCCGTTACCGCTTTTATCATGGTGTCCGATATCTGACGACCTGCCTCAAGCACAATTTCTCCCGTTTGAGGATTTGCAATTTTATCAACGGTATACCTGCCCCTCAATTTTGTGGCAGAAGCAAAATCTGTAATCTTTACTATTTCCGTTTCGTAAAAGAGCCTGATAATATCTTCATCGTTTGAATACTCTTCTGATAATGCCCTGAGGAAACAGGTGGCCGGCAACTTTCCACTCTGGTCGATTTTTACTGTAAGACTGTCCTTTTTCCCCACCTCAAGCTCAATCCAACTTCCTCTTTCCGGGATAATCCGACACGAATGTAACCTTTTTTCAGCATGGAACTCTTCGATAAAGTCTATGCCGGGTGAACGATGCAACTGGGTTACGATTACCCTTTCCGTTCCATTGATGATAAATTCGCCCCCCCCGATCATAAGCGGTATTTCGCCCAAGTACACCTCTTCTTCAACAGGCTCTTCCTTATTCAACCTCAGCCAAATCCGAAATGGACAACCGTACGTTAACCGGAGCTGCCTGCATTCATCTTGTGAATATCGCGGTTTTCCAAGCTCATATTTAATATAATCCAACGACTTTGTCTCATCATAGTTGTGTACCGGGAATATCTCCCTCAGTATTGCTTCGATCCCTTGATTCTTCCTTTTAGAAGCCGGTACATCTGCTTGTAAAAAATCGCTATATGCCCTTGTCTGAATTTGTACAAGGTCCTGGACTTCTATAACGTCCTCTATCTTGCCATAATTACGAATTTCCATAAATATCCTTGTATTTTACATTCGGGAAAAAGCACACAACCTATTATTTGATTTCAACCTTAGCGCCTGCAGCCTCAAGCGATTTCTTGATCTTCTCTGCATCCTCTTTATTAACTCCTTCCTTAACGGTTTTAGGTGCGCCTTCAACAAGGTCTTTAGCCTCCTTTAAGCCCAAATTTGTTTCGGCACGAACAGCCTTAATCACCTGGATTTTATTTGCACCAGCATCCGTCAGGATCACATCAAACACGGTCTTTTCCTCTACAGCAGCAGCTTTACCCTCCGCCGCCACAGCAGCTCCTGCCGGCATCGCTGCAACTGCAGCAGCAGTAACTCCAAATTTCTGTTCAAATGCCTTAACAAGCTGCGAGGCTTCCAGCAACGTCATTCCCGCCACCAAATCGAGCACCTGCACAATTTTACCAGACGGTTCAACTGTCTTTTCTTCACTAATCTGAGTCATTTTTATCCTCCTACCTTTTCAGGAATCCTGAAAAAAAACTATCCACCACTTTTTTCTTTCTTATCTTTAATCGCCTGGAACACAGTTGCCAGGTCACGTAAAACAGCATTGAAAGCACCTGCAACTCCCACGATTGGTGCATTGATACCTGTGATTATTTGTGCGCGAAGCACTGGCATAGACGGGAGCTTTGCCAGGTTATTTACATCATCGATGGAAACCACCGCCCCATCAACAAATCCACCGCGTAAATTCAAAAAAGGTATTTTTTTCGACCATTCAATTGTTTCTTTTGCCATAAGCACAGGGTCATCTCCTCCTGATACTATGGCAGAAGGACCTTTGAACAGGCTCACAACTCCCGTGACTCCAAGCTCTTTAAATGCAATCGCCGCAAGTGAATTTTTAACTATTTTCAGGCAAATTTTCTTCTTACGCAAATCTTTTCGTAGTTGATCAAATTCTAATGCTTTTATTCCATGATAACCGACCACCAAATAATTGTTAATATTACGGTGGCTGGAAACTATTTCTTTTACGATAAGCTCTTTTAATTCATTTGCCATTGCTCTATTTCATTCCCTTCGTATATGTCCTTAAGCTTAAACCTGCAACATTATTCCGGGACTCATTGTTGAAGATATCGAAACTTTTTCTACAAATACCCCCTTCGCTGAGGCCGGACGCGAGTTTATAATATGTTTAACAAATGTATTTATATTATCCTCTAAATCTTTGTCTGAAAACGTGACCTTCCCAACAATGGTATGCACGTTTCCCCCTGCATCAGTTCTATATTCAATTTTGCCCGCCTTAAACTCTTTTACGGCGGTCTCAATATCATCCGTCACCGTCCCTGACTTCGGCGAGGGCATTTTGCCCTGTGGCCCAAGTACCCTGCCTAATTTACCGACCAACCTCATCATATCAGACGCTGCAATTGCCACATCAAAATCAGTCCACCCACCCTCTACCTTTTTCACTAATTCTTCAGCACCAACCTCATCGGCACCTGCTTTTTTCGCTATCGTCGCCTTTTCTCCCGCAGCGAAAACAATTACTTTAAGACTCTTACCAATCCCTTTGGGCAGTGAAATAGAACCTCTAACAAGCTGATCCGATTGTTTTGGATCAATGCCCAGCTTCATGGCAACTTCAACGCTTTCAACGAATTTTGCCGGTTTAAAAGATTTAAGCAACTGAACGGCCTCTTTTAGTTCATACTTTTTCTCTAAGTCAACATTCTTTCTGGACTCTACATATCTTTTACTTCTTTTTGACATCTGAATACTTCCTTTCAAACAACCAATGCATACACGAATAGAGCAGCTAATCTACCACTTTTATCCCCATATTGCGGGCGGTCCCTTCTATTACTTTTATAGCAGCATCCAAATTGTCGGCATTCAAATCCGCCAGTTTTTTACCTGCAATTTCTCTTACTTGTTGTTTGTTCACCTGCCCTACCTTTTGCTTGTTTGGTTCAGAAGAACCCTTTGCAATGCCTGCCAGTTGTTTTAATAACACCGAGGCAGGAGGAGACTTTAAAATAAAAGTAAAAGATTTGTCTTTATAAACCGTAATCTCTACCGGCGTCAAAACACCCTGTAAATCTTTTGTTTTATCATTAAATTGTTTAACGAATTGCCCTATATTTACTCCATGTTGACCAAG
This sequence comes from Candidatus Brocadia sp., assembly GCA_013360945.1. Lineage (GTDB taxonomy): Bacteria > Planctomycetota > Brocadiia > Brocadiales > Brocadiaceae > Brocadia. The sequence continues at coordinate 2,756 of JABWAQ010000079.1, read as the reverse complement.
GGCCGGTCCTACGGGTGGCGCCGGTGTTGCCTGTCCCCCCGGGCACTGTAATTTAATTTTTTTTAATATCTCTTTTGCCATCTCACACTCCCACCATCAAATTGCCTCAACCTGCCAATACTCCAGCTCAACCGGCGTCGCCCTGCCAAACACCGTAAGCATTACTTTTACACGACCACTAGCAGGTAACACTTCCTCGATAATTCCATCGTAATTTTCAAATGGGCCTTCTTTAACCCTTACTTTCTCACCTTCATGAAACTCAATCTTTGCGCGAGGCTTTTCTTCTTTATGCTCTACTTCAGACAACAATTTTTCCACCTCATAGCCCGCCATAGGCACAGGCTTGTTTTGTCCACCAATAAAATCTCCTGCACCTGGCGTTTCACGCACCAAAAACCAAACTTCCTTGGGTATCTGGCCATGTTCATCAACCTCCACCTCGGCCATTATATAGCCCGGGTATATTTTTCTTTCGGTTATTTTTTTCTTACCACCTTTAATCTCTGAAATCTTTTCACTGGGAACCAAAACATTGGAAATCAACTTCTCCAAGCCACGCGCCTTAATGAGTTCTATTAAACTACCCCTAACCTTGTCCTCTTTATTACTCTGAACGCGCAGAACAAACCATTCCTTAGGCATTTAGTTCAAACCCACAGAAAAAACTTCAAAAAAAACACTCTATAACCGACCAAGTAATAAATTTAATAATCTTTATTCAATCACGTGGAAGGAATTAAAAGAGGCGATGGTTATGAGGAGTCCTTTCAATTCGCTGCTGGTGCTACAGGGGAATGCAATACCCATTTTTTCGCTCAAGCTAATAACAACCTTACAGCACACCAATATACTCCATTATCACAGATACAAACCAATCAACACCCAAGATAAATATCCCTATCACAATAACCGATACGATTACCACCGCCGTGGAACCGACCAGTTCATACTTCGTTGGCCATGAAACTTTTTGAAGCTCGCCCTGAATATCGATAAGAAATTCAACGGTCTTTTTACTAACTTTATCTAAAGGCCTAAGCCCTGTCTCAAAACCGGCGACAAAAATACCTATCCAAAAACCCAAAAAAACAAAAAGTAAAAAGGCGCACACAAGGCCCCACGTCAAACTGACATCAATGAGTGGAATCCTGACGCTTCCGGCAACATTCGGCAAGTCTATCAATACACCATAGAGTGAGATAGAAGCGAACAATGCAAGAATGCCTAACGCAATTCCTACAGCGATCCTGCTGTATACCCCTAATCCTTTTCTATAAACCTCAAAAAACGACATCCAAGAATCTCTTATATATGGCAGGTCTGGAGGGACTCGAACCCACAACAGCCGGATTTGGAGTCCGGTGCTCTACCAATTAGAGCTACAGACCTTTATTTTCTATTTTCAAACAAATTACGGGATTAAGATAAACTCAAAGCAAACCTACTTCTTATATTCTTTGTGATCCGTATGCTTTCTGCAAGGCCTACAAAACTTCCTCAGTTCCAACTTTTCTGTTTGTTGTGTCTTTTTCGGCGTCCTATAATTCCTGTTAGAACATTCCTTACACACCAAAGTTACATATTCACGCATGCATGTATTCCTGAGTATTTATTCAATAATTTTAGTAACGACACCAGCGCCAACGGTCTTTCCACCCTCCCGGATAGCAAACCTCAGACCCTCATCCATCGCTATCGGCGTCAGCAACTCCACGTTGACTTTCACATTGTCACCAGGCATCACCATCTCCGCTCCACCCGTCAAACTCACCACACCCGTCACATCCGTCGTCCGAAAATAAAACTGCGGCCTATACCCATTGAAAAACGGCGTGTGCCGGCCACCCTCCTCCTTCGTCAATACATACGCCTCCGCTTCATACTTCTTGTGCGGTGTTATACTCCCAGGCTTCGCCAACACCTGACCCCTCTCCAAATCATCCTTCTCTATACCCCTCAGCAATACACCAAGGTTATCTCCCGCCTGCCCCTCATCCAGCGTCTTATTAAACATCTCCACCCCAGTCACCACCGATTTCTTTATCTCCGGCCTGATCCCCACCATATCCACCTCATCACCCACCTTCACCTTGCCCCTCTCCACCCTGCCAGTCCCTACCGTACCCCTCCCCTTAATGCTGAACACATCCTCAATCGACATCAAAAACGGCTTATCGATCTCCCTCACCGGATCAGGAATATACGTATCCACCGCATCCATCAGCTTCAGTACCGGCCCGCAATTCACACATGTCGCCGCTCCACACCCACACTCATTCGCCTTCAGCGCAGACCCCCTGATCACCGGTATCTCATCCCCAGGGAAATTGTACTTGCTCAGCAACTCCCTGACTTCCATCTCCACCAAATCCAACAACTCCTTGTCCTCTAACATGTCCACCTTATTCATGAACACCACGATCCTCGGCACCCCAACCTGACGCGCCAACAGTATATGCTCACGCGTCTGCGGCATCGGACCATCCGGCGCACTCACCACCAAGATCGCCCCGTCCATCTGCGCTGCACCAGTTATCATGTTCTTCACATAATCCGCATGACCAGGACAATCTACATGCGCATAGTGCCTCTTCTGCGTCTCATACTCCACATGCGATATCGCTATCGTAATCCCCCGCTCCCTCTCCTCGGGCGCCTTGTCTATCGAATCGTACGGCCTCTCCTTAGCCAATCCCTGCTTCGACAATACATGCGTTATCACCGACGTCAACGTCGTCTTCCCATGGTCCACA
>JABWAQ010000183.1 GCA_013360945.1 Candidatus Brocadia sp. | reverse complement strand
TCAATAACCGGTTTTTGTAATGCATAAGCCATAGTCTTTGCACATGTTACTCCTATGCGCAATCCCGTATATGATCCCGGTCCTACGTCGACTGCAATAAGATCGATATCACTAAATTTCCAACCAATCTGTTGAAAGATATCCTTAATGGTTGGTACCAATTCTCTACCATGCTGCATACCAGCCTCTAAATCCCTGGCAGCAATAACGTGCTTATTCTCACAAACAGCAACACCTCCAATGCTTCCCGATGTTTCTAGTCCAAGTACTTTCATAATTTTAGCTATTTTAACATTTAAGAAGTTTGAAATAGCCACAAAGTCACTAAGGCACGAAGTTTCTCTTTGTGACTTTGTGGCATAAAAGTTATCAAAAGCCTAATTTAATTATGGGGCTTTATAGTATTATCCTGTAAAAACTTCTTTTTTTTGCAAGTTTTTCTTTGTATTCTTTGTGTAAAACTTTGTGTGCTTTGTAGTTAAGCTATTTTTGGTTACAGCTTTGCTGCGCTATGATATTTATAACAAACGAAATTCTTTGTAAAGAGTTTTATACAAAATATCAGAAATAATCGAAAAAAGAAATACATAAAATAAAGTAAAATACCATATTTTTGTTTCTTGGCAGGAGTAAACCATGTTTGTAAAGTACGACATCATTTTACAAATATGAATCTTCCAAGTTCCATTTTTCTTCCCTTTGATTTTTCAATTTTACTAAAAAAAGCTTGTAATTTTCTTCGTTTTTGTTTTATTAATACTCAATCTTAAGAAAAAAGCAACCTTCTATCATCTCTTAAGTACGACGATGATCTATACCCATGTCTTGAACAAAAGAGGTCACAGTGTCCGAAGCCCCGTTGATAGGCTTTGATCTGGCTTATACAGTCTGTATAAGCCGGGATCGGTAACTTGAGCAAAACTAAGGAAAGGTTTGATACTATAGTACTTAGAGCAAAACATGAGAAGAAACGACAACTTCTTATACAGAAGAAAACAGTCTGCCTTATGAAAAAAAGCGAAAACAATAAAGAAGTGAATAAAATGAAAAAAGTGTATGATTTTTCATTGGGAATCCAAGGAAAACATTATAAAGCTTATCGAAAGGGACATACTGTGAAGATTAACAAAAAAGATGGATCGGTCGAAACTCATTTTTTTACCGAAAAAGACGGATCAATAATGCTCGATCCTGATGTAAAAAAACATTTCCCGGATTCGGAATCAGTCAATAAGGTTCTTAGGGAATACATTGCAACCCATTAACTTGCTTAAGCAGCTATATGGTCATTTTATTTGACAATAATAAAGAATGCCTAACAAGAAAAATGCAGCCGACCACAAAAATCGTGGCGGCTGATTTTTGGCGTTAGGGCTCACCCCGCATATCACGAAGGAGGATTTGGCATGAGCAAAGTCGAGTTTTTTGTTACGCCAGGTTATGGCGACAGGAACCTGGAGAAATTCCATTACTCACAAGCCGTAAAAATTGGAAATCGAGTCGAGATTTCTGGGCAAGGAGGATGGAACAATGATTATGAGTTTCCAAACTCAATCAAAGAACAGATTGTCCAGGCGTTTGAGAATGTAGAGCGCACACTTGCTTTGGCTGGAGCCTCATGGAAGGACGTTGTTCACGTAAATTCCTATCATGTACCTACCGCGCCAGATTCCATTGGGGAGGAGCATATCTCCACAATGACAGATCAATTCAGGAAATATATGGGAGCACGGGCACCCATTTGGACATGCATTGGGGTTACCTCGCTCGGTGAACCAAATATGCGTGTTGAGATACGCGTTACGGTAATCATTGCGGACGAGGCTTAATGGGTCTGACTCACCATGAGCCCTAACAATTCATTCAAGCCGACGCCGCTTCGCGGCGCGGCTTAACTCAGGCGTTAATCAGGATGGGTTAAGCGGAGCAAATCCGTTAATGTCTTTTTTGTTGAGTGTGCTTCATCCAACTTTTAATCAATTCCCTGAACTTCTCTGGAAAAATAAAAACAAAACATCCTTAGACCCATCAGACCGAAAGATATAGAAATTCCTTGAACGCTACTATACGAAAAGCAAGTTCACCCTTGAACCATTAAAAGCAAGAATGAAAGCAACGGACGAGTTAATAGATGAAACAGTTTGCAATCTGTATGAACTAACCGAAGAAGAGATTAAGGTCGTCAAGGCAAAAGGTAGGAGTGATTGACTTTTATTAGCCTAATTGTGATAATTAAAATAAAATTAGTATAGAATCTGATGTATGTCTTCCTGTTGAATGAAGAGAAGAAACAGGCCGCTTCTCTGAAACTCAAGAGATTATTCGTATTCAATGCTACAGAAACCCAAAGCTTGCCACAAAGACACTAAGGTACTAAGGCACAAAGAAAAATATTTCTTCGAGTCTTCGTGCTTTCGTGGCTTATTATTTCAGATGTAAAATAAATCCTCTACAAATACCGCAAAAGGAGGTTCAAAGGATCATGGAAGGGAAAAATTATATTAATGGGACATTTGTTGATGGGGCCTCTGGTGAACGGTTTGAGAGCAGGAGTCCCGCTAACTTTGACGAAGTGCTGGGGACATTTCCGCTTTCATCTGAAAAGGATGTAAATGATGCCGTCAATGCTGCACAAACAGCTTACGATAGCTGGAGGCATTTATCACGGATTAAACGGGGTGAGTATCTTGATGAGTTTACCCAGTTGATTAAGAGAGATTGGGAAGAGATTGCCCGCTTAATGGCAAAAGAGTGTGGAAAAGGAATCATAGAAAGCCGTGCTGATGTAACAGAAGGTATCCACATGGCCCAATATGTATTTGGCACGGTAAGGATGCCTCATGGTGATGTGGTTGACTCGGAAATTCCGGAAAAAGATTCCTTCATGCGCAGAAAGCCAAAGGGGGTTGTTGCGGCGATTACCGCATGGAATTTTCCTTTTGCTGTTCCCCTGTGGCTGGTTTGTCCATCGGTAGTGGAAGGGAATACGGTTATTCTTAAGCCTTCCCGGGAAACGGCATGCGTAGGTAATGTGATTGCCGAATATGCCCATAAGGCTGGTTTCCCACCAGGTGTGATTAATATCATACATGGGAGTTGTGGAGACCTGTTAGTGAAACATCCGGATACCCATGTCGTGCTGTTCGTTGGTTCTAATGCTGTG
>JABWAQ010000182.1 GCA_013360945.1 Candidatus Brocadia sp. | reverse complement strand
TTTCCTCTGTAATAACTGATCCCGTTCTACTTCAAAATACCTTGCTACTTCATCCAATACCTTTTCTACAATCCCGCTATCCCCTACCAGCGTTTTCTGTGGCAATTCTGCATCTCTTGCGGAGAGGCGACTAATAAACTTTTTTTGTACCCAACCGACAAACTCTTCGCTTCCCAAAATAAGACCATATTTGATTTCATCCAGAAATTTCTTTTCCTGACCTGATTTTTCTCTTATTAATTTCCTGTATTCAACCCTCGAACTCTTTTCATCTTTACCAAATCCTTTTAAAATTTTCTCACAGGATACCAAATGATGGATCTTCTTGGCCTTCACATAATCATGGTAGCTGCTCCAGGCATACTCCTCTAATTCCTTTACCATGCCTGCACGGACAGGATTTAAATGGATATAGAAACTTAATCCTCTCCAGTAAGATTCTTCTCCTACCAGAATGCTTTTGTATCGTCCCTGGAAAAGATGTCCGCTTCTTCGGTATTTCCGGTTAAAATAGACGCTGTACGATGTTTGCAGCCATTGCATTGCCCTGGAAAGATTTGCCTCTTTTGTGCGCAAAAACAGGTGGTAATGATTACCCATGAGGACAAAGGCAAATATCTCTAACTGAAACTTTTCAGAGGTTTTTTCGAGATACTCCAGAAATTTGCGATAGTCTTCGTCGGCGTAAAATATCTCTCCCTGAGCAACACCTCTTGACATAATATGATAAACGGCATTGGTATATTGGATTCTCCAGGGTCGTGCCATAGCAATGGACAAAATAACGTATTATTACAATCTTGTCAACTATATTCTATAATCAAGGTCTGACCCCATAGCCATGTGACCCCATAGCCATGCGAAAGAAAGTCTCGCAGACGGTTATGGAAATACTCATGGATTATGGCATCTAGTTTGCTTGGATTTCTTTATACAAACATTACTTTGTTTAAAAATTGAGCGGCGCATTTTTTCCTTGAGGCGTTTGGATTTAATTTTAAAATAGCCACCGGCAAGGTTTTCGTTCTTTGATAAGGCATTGGCAGAGGCGAATTCGAGCATAGAATTGACCGCCTGTTTGATCTTGTTGAAGGTTGTCGGTTTCGTTTCACTACAAACTTGATGGGTACATCACAATCATTCAGCTTTGCATCGACGAATAGGTTTTATGTGAAATCTCAGAGTCATCCGTGTTGTTGGTTGGCAGAGAGGCTTACAAGTACAATTAATAACAGGAGTAAAGGAATAAATCGGGAGCAAAAATAGTCGCAACATATTTAAAAGTCATGAGTTGTATGTGGAACAAATGATGGCTCAAAAATATTTTTTTGCAAACGTTTTTTAACAAAGTAATAAATTGGGTAAATTATACCGGCAGAGGATTATTTTTCCTCTAGATATTTCGACACTAATAAATGCAAATTTATGAATATTATCATTTCCCGTAAGAACCTAAAGCAGTTATATATACAATTGAGAAACAAGCTCCGGTATAAACGGAGTAAAAGCGAAAAGAGGAAAGAAATAAAATGTATCTTTGCCAATAATCCGTGCCTTCAAGACTATACACTTAACACAAATTTGAGCGCCATGATCAAATCTTTCTGGGAAAAACATGGACTGAAAACAGATACCTTGTGGCATAAAGCCTTTATATCTGTAAATGGAATTGAAGATTATCGATACATACCAGAAGACATTTTTTATATATTTATTGAACCAAGATTGAATAGAAAAGACCTGTATTATGCGTATGTAGATAAAAATAATTATGACCGATTATTTCATCGTGTTTGCACCCCCAAAACTATCCTGAGAAATATGAATGGGCAATATCATGATGAAAAGTACGAAAGAATTGAACATGGGAAGGTATATGCATATCTGAAAAAATATACGGGGGATTTTATACTAAAACCCTCCATCGACAGCAGTAGTGGAAGGAACGTCGCAAAATTACAGATCGATGCTTCTGGGTTATGTTTAGATGGAAAGCCTGCAACGCTTGAAAATATTGAACATATTATACCGAAAGATTTTCTTGTACAGGAATTTTTAGAACAGCATTCGGTTTTAAAAAACATTTATCCTCATTCTTTAAATACTTTCAGGGTAATAACTTTGAGAGTAAATGGTGTTATCCATGTATTGCAACCAATCGTAAAATTTGGTTGTGGTGGTAACTATGTTGATTATAACGTGTACCGTGGTGGTTTTCACTGCGGAGTGGGGTTTGATGGCAAATTAAATAAATTTGCACTGGACAAATATTTTAAAAAATACTCAAGTCATCCCGATTCAGGGTATGTTTATGAAAATACACTTATTCCTCAATTCTCAACATTATTAAATTTTGCCAAAGATCTCCATCGGTACTTATTATATTATAATATGGTTTCTTGGGATTTGGGGCTGGACAAGAATGGTGCGCCTGTTTTGATTGAATTAAATTTAATATACCAGGGTATTAGCTTCTTTCAGGTTCATCATGGTCCGCTCTTTGGGGATTTTACGGACGCAATACTGGATGGGAATCTTAGGTGTTTCAGTGTATGAATTGATTTTTACCTCGATAGTCCAGAAGAAATTAGGGTTATATTTCTCTTTATAATTTTTTCGTAGGATACCCAATGATGGATCTCCTTGCTCTTCACATAATCATGGTAGCTGCTCCAGGAATATTCCTCTACTTCCCTTACCATACCTGCACGGACAGGATTTAAATGGATATAGAAACTGAGTCCTCTCCAGTAAGCATCCTCTCTACCAGAATACTTTTGTATTGTCCCTGGAAAAGATGTCCGCTCCTTCGGTATTTCCGGTTAAATAGATACTGTACGATGTTTGCAGCCATTGCATTGCCCTGGAAAGATTTGCCTCTCGTGTGCGCAAAAAGAGGTGATAATGATTGCCCATGAGGACAAAGGCAAATATCTCTAACTGAAACTTTTCAGAGGGTTTTTCGAGATACTCCAAAAATTTATGATAGTCTTCGTCGGCATAAAATATCTCTCCCTGCGCAACACATCTTGACATAATATGATAAACGGCATTGGCATATTGGATTCTCCTGGGTCGTGACATAATAACGGACAAAATAACGTATTATTACAATCTTGTCAACCATATTCTATAATCAAGGTCTGATAATCATATAGAAGGCTCCTTCACAAAGCGATGCGAAGTTGTATTATAGAGGCATCGTGAAATAAACTCTTAAACC
>JABWAQ010000078.1 GCA_013360945.1 Candidatus Brocadia sp. | reverse complement strand
GGCTACGCCGCAACCAAAGCTTTAAAACCGTCCTCCCATAGTGTATATTTGATTTTTTTAAAGTGGAATCCTAACCAGTGGTTTATACACGATAGAGGAGGACGGCAATGGAGAAGTTTCTAGAGAGATATGATAGCAAAATCACAGGAGTAATATCAACCTTTGACCGAATGATTTTTAAAGGGCATATTTTAGCATTTTTTCAAAAGGGTCAACTGCACTGATATTTGTTTCAGGAAAAGGTATTGTATAAGGATTTTAAGAGATATGCACGAAGACATAAGAGGTTCGCATTAAACACCGCATGAAGGAAAATTCTCTGAAGATGTATGACAAATGGAGCGTTTTAAGGGTAGATAGGTGGACTTTACGTGATCTTAGCCAAACGATTCGGTGCTCAAAAGCAAGCGTCTTAATGCCCCCCCCATTTCTCCCATCTCAGCTCCGCTGAGTTCACCAACCCGGTACAATAAGTTCAGAGCTATTTGCATTACTTCACTCGTCCCTTTTTTATTTCATCAATTAGTTGTGACAGTGCCACAAGAGCCTTCCATTTTTTTATAGATATTTCCATTTCGTCTGGTGTACAATAATAAAAAATTCCATATTCCGATAAAGGCAAACCCTGAGTGATTAGGGGGCGCAAAGTAGTGGATCTTTAAACCTACAAGGAAGTGGTTTAAAAAAAGCCTGATTTGCAGGAATAAAGACAGCCTTACTGCCGAAGATGTTTCGAAAAAATCTTTGCAGTAAGGCTTTTTTTGTTTCTTAGCGAAGGTATGTCCATGTAAAGTTTTGTGAGTATCACGAAATAAATTCTAAATACACAAGAAAGGAGATATGTTATGTCAAATGGATTGACAGAAAGAATAAAAGATGCCATGAATAAACTCGTAACTCTTGAAATTATAACGGCAGTGGGAGATGTTACGCTCAAAGATGAAAAGGTCTCACCCGTGATTGATTATTCTAAAAACCCAAAAGTCATCCTTACCCGTATTAATCTTCTCCAGGGGGACATTACGACAGTCTTCCATGAGGAATACGTCACCGGGAAATATCAGGGCCTGCGGGATTTTCACGCCGCACGGGAAAAGGAAGGATACGAAATGGTGAAGGCAAATATTGCTGCACTGGAAAGACTGTGGGAATTTGCCCAATCAATGACCAGCTGAGCGGAGATACCGATGCAGGACTTTAAAGAACAGATCAGAAAGATCGCAATAGACCTTTTAAATCTTGAGGTTAATACTATTATCAAGTCCAATATCGAAGGTATAAAGATGCCGGAACCCCGACATGCACTGTTAGATATAGCAAAAACATTCGATAGTAAACTTAAAAGTCTCGGAGCAGAACAGTTAAAAGACCATAATGACCTGGGAGGCTACGCAGCATTTGACCAACTCCGCACAAGGGCCAACCAGAAAATCTCCGAACTCGAAACAAAAAAAGGTGGATTAACATCCGAACAGGACGCCGACCTACTGATGCTCTACCGGATAAAAGATAAATCAGATCAAATCAAGGGTATGTTTAATTCTCTTAAGAGAAGAAAGGTCGCCAACTGGGATAATGCATATACTCATCAGCAAATAGAGGAAGAAAGGCCTCCTTTCCCGCTTACACCCGATGAACTTGTATTGCTCAGGAAGGTGTGGGAACTGGGAACGGAAGAGATCGCGCTGCAGACCATCATACAGCTTGACGGCGATGTGGTGACGCGGATACAGCCTAAGTACATAACATCGAACTGCGAATCGGTTCACAAAATTCATAACCAGGGGGTAAGCACTTCTATGGCCTTCTGGAAGGAACTGATAGGAATTGTAACCGATTTTTTCAGTGCAATCGTCAGAAGATTCTTTTGATAGGGAAGAGGAAAACAAATGCTTTTTCGTCAGGTGGTAACTCTCGTGAAGGAACTGTATCTTCACGGAGGAATAGAGATATATACCAGATGCGATGGTATTTCAAGGGAAGATTCATCGATAGGCGCTCAGACGCTGATCCAACCCGACGGTGATATTATTACCAAGGTATCCGAGAATGCCTGCTTTCAACCGGCTATCTGGCAGAGGCATCTTGAAAATGTAGAACAAAAAATATTTATCTTGCAGAGATTCAGGAGATTTCTGAAATGGATATCTTTTTCCATACCTGCTTTCTTATCGATAGCTTACGCTGCCTGGACTGCGAAAAGGGAGGCAGTTCCTTTTGATTTATGGGACTTGGTAATTATCGGCTCACTATTTAGCTTTTTTCTGTTTCTTGTCAGACCGTTCGCTGGTTTTTTGCTGCGATGGTATATGCGACGGTGGTTGAATAAAAGTTGATGGAATACTTTCGAAAATGCTGATTACAGTTTATCGTGGAAAAACTCCTTTTTCCCATTTCCCCTTTTCATAAGGACAAGCTTCATGAGGATATGTTTATGATAAGTTTTTCCTACAACGCCCTTTACTAAGAAACTTTGTCGAGATATGATTTTTGGAAATTTATCACCCACATTTTTAAATGCACCGTCAAAAGTGCGCCATGTCACACTTTTTATATCCGTTTGAATCTACACATTGAATATATCTCTATTTTTTATTGTTCATAAGTGATTAAAATTCAAATTGTTAAAAATATTCTTTTAAAATCAGTTTCTTTGCTTTTGTCTTGGCTTTCGTTTTGCTCTTTACTGTTTTGGAAAACATTCCGATAAAGGTAAACCCTGAGTGATCAGGGGGCGCAAAGTAGTGGATCTTTAAACCTACAAGGAAGTGGTTTAGAAAAGCCAGATGTACAGGAATAAAGACAGCCTTACTGCCGAAGATGTTTCGAAAAAATCTTTGCAGTGAGGCTTTTTTGTTATTAATAAAGAGGGTTGTCGTATAGCGAAAATGATTTTTACTCATGGAAATAGAGATACACGATCTGATTACTGGTGAGAATAGTTGAATAAAGTTGCTACCGAAATCGGGGCAAACAAATCTGATCCTAACCCAGTTTTTTGCGAAAGGTTAGGTTAGGCAAGTAGGAAAGTGAAAATTCAATTTATAGGAGGAGTGAATTATGATAGGGAAATTATTTGATCTTCGTAGAGTATTCCCCCCGTACTCAATAAAAAACCCTCCCCAACGGTCTGAAAATGAAGAATTTTACGAAGCAGGTAAGTTGTTTATTAGAGTAGTCGTACACACTAATGAAAGTGCTATTCAAGAGTGTGAATTTGAAGAGTTTAACAATACGGTAAATCGAGTATTTAAAAATAACCCACAACCTTTAACAGACAGATCATTTTTAATTATGTACGATAAGTTCGAGGAATTAGAGAAAGAATTGAATGAACTTTCGAAATGTGCTGTTACTAAAATTTATTACTTTGTCTCAATAGTATTTGAAAAAAGCGAAAATGAAGCAAGTGAAAAAACAGCAAAAATATGTGATTCTCTCAGAAAAGAGGGATTTAAAAATGGTGAAAAATGCAAGCTTCGTATCCGTATCACTGATAGTGCATACGATGAATTACCAATAGAATACCAAAACTTTTTTAGCACAAGAAAGAAAATCGATAATATATTTGTACACGATGGGGTTTATTTATATAAAAATGCTAAAACATGCTTTGTTATCTCCCCAATTAGGGATAAAAAAAGTCCTATTCGTGAACGTGCAGACGAAGTTCTTGAAGAATATATCAAACCGGCTTGTGAAGAAGTGAACTTTAGAGCTATTCGTGGAGATGATATGGAGGGTAATATAATTACGAAAGCCGTTACGTCTGAACTGAGAACTGCTCCATTGGTTATTACTTATTTAGGTGATAATAAAGACGGCTGGAATGCAAATGTTATGTATGAAGTTGGTTATCGCATGGCTACAGGATTGCCTACAATACTTCTTAAAGAATCCAAAACGGATTTACCTTTTGATTTGAAGGACTACAGGATGCTAGATATCGATGGAAATAAAAGAAACATGGTTAATAAGATTACAAAAAAAATCAGTGAGGTTATGAAGGAGTTTTATAAAAATTCTGTTAAGGTATCCCCATATCCTTATGTTCATGTTAGTATTGATATGGATGACAATAAAGAACACATATTTTTGAGATCATCAGAAAGTTTTGGAAAACTTATTGACGCTGAAGGAAATGGGATTGGAGATATATCTGGAAAATCTCTTGATTTTGTTCTTAACAACCTCTTAAAAATGATGCCGGAAAGTCAAAAAATACCTTTTCAGAATGAACAAATGGATTTGTTGAGTAAAGTATGTTCACCTTTTCCTGCGAGAATTTATGCAACTTACCCAATTGTGTTTGAAAAACATAATAAAAATGAATATAACGGCAAAAAATATTTACCAATAATTGTTAGGCGTGAGAAGTTCTTGGAGGGAAATAAAGTAGAATTACAAATTATTTATATTGAAGTCACAAAAATTGCGACAGAGCATGGTGATGGGACATACAGATGTGAGATGGTTAATTTGCAAAATGTTACGTAAACATGCAATTATTAGTTATAGGTAATTTCTAAAATAATTTTATGCGCAAAGGTATGCAAGGAAATTATCCATGTGTTTTAGATAAAAATAGTTACTATGCTCCTATAGTTATATTTACTTTTGATGAGAGAGAGTCAATAGTTGACTTTAATATTACAGCACAAGTTTTACTGAATGCAGATTTTCAACTATATCGAGGTCAGCCTGCTTATGAATTACCATTACTTTGTTAAAAATTTAAGCGGCACATTTTTTCTTAAGGCGTTTGGATTTAATTCTAAAATAGCCATCGGCAAGTTTTTCGTTCTTTGATAAGGCATTGGTAGAGGCAAATTCGAGTATGGAATTGACAGCCTGTTTGATTTCGTTGAAGGTGGTAGGTTTCGTTTCAAGGATTTTGGTAAGATAGGCGTTTTGTTTGATCCAGGAGTAGGGTGGGCATCGCCCACCAAAAAATAGGCAACGTGACATCGCCCACCAAAAAATAGGCAACGTGAACGAGATGTTTGGTGGGCGATGCCCACCCTACCAGGTTAACCAGATTTACAAAAAATCGGGAATGCACCCAAGTAAAGGATGTCCTTTAATTCCTTGAAACAGTGTTCAATACCCCAACGGAGCAGGTAGTTTGTAATTACCGTTTTGGCAGAGGCACGGAGAGTATTGGTAATAAGGATATGATAGTTGTAGTCGTCATCCTTATTCCACTTGCCAAAAATGACTACAAACTTGATGGGTACATCACCATCATTCAGCTTTGTCCCGAACGGATAGGTTTTATGTGAAACTTCAGAGCCATCCGTATTTTTGAATTTGATGTATTTGATTTTACCCCAGGAATATTTGCAGAAAAAACACTCAAATCCTTTGCTCCTGGTGTTGGTTGATCAAAAAGTTTATATGCCTTAAAATATTTTTATACGAGTTTTTTAACAAAGTAATGCTATTAATACAGGAGACGAAAAAATGGCTAAAAAAGCGTTGCTGGTTGGAGTTAATAAATATAAGTACGAACGCCCTCTCAATGGATGCATCAATGACGTGCGCAATATGACTGACGTCCTGACAAGTTTTTATGGATTTTCACCTGATGAAATACGAACGATCACGGATGATGCCGTTACACGAAACAATTTAATGAACCGGTTTGATTGGCTCTTAGACGGGGCAAGAGAAGGGGATTTGGTAATATTCCACTTTTCAGGCCATGGCTCTCAGATACGCGACCGTGACGGTGATGAACTCGATGACGGTCTGGATGAAATTCTCTGTTTGCATGATATGGATTTCAGGAATCCGGATTCATACCTGACTGATGACGATTTTAACAATATTATTGACCGCTTGCCAAAAGGTGTTTTCTTAACTATTTGCATTGACTCATGCCATTCAGGAACTGCAACCAGGGATCTTGCATTCGTAACGTCGGAATTACAAATCTCACCGGCGGAGATGAAAATCCAACCGCGTTTTATAGAGCCTCCGGCTGACATTGTCTTGAGGAGTTACGGCAAATCACTGAGGATTAACCGTCTGGGTTCAAAAATCAAGGAGGACAAGACCGGCTCAGGCATGAAGGGCTCCGCCGAAGCAAAACACGTTTTATTAGCGGGTTGTATGGACGATCAAACATCTGCCGATGCTTATATTAATAACGATTATGCGGGCGCTTTTACGTATTATCTCTGCAAGACAATACGGGATGCACGGGGAATGATAACCTATGAGGACTTGGTGAAAAGGGTGCAGAATAGTCTATCCTTTAATTCCTTCAGCCAGACCCCGCAGTTGAGCGGAAACAAGGATTTAAAAAAGGTTATGTTCTTATCCGCTCCGGAAAAAGGCGGCCTGGCATGCAAACATGGGTATCCCCCAATCTGCAAGGATTGTTACCCATTGGTTTATCAGGAGGGATATCCCCCTGAAGATTACGTTGCCTCCGGAAAATCGGAATCGAAAGAGGAGCGTAACGAAAATGCCCAGGATCAAACAATAAAACGCATTCTTATCTCTACAAAACGTTCAAAATATGCAATTTCTCAGGACATCATCCTTCCTTCTGCATCTGAATTCATTGGCGTAATAAGGGATCTGACCAAAATAGCAAACTCAAAAACCGAAGAAAACAAGCGGAATGTACTCGGAGATGCCTATAATCCCGGTTGCCTTGATTCACTGGAAACCAGTGAAGATTTCAAGATTGAAAAGGTGCTTGAGTTCTGTCCGAATGAACAACGTGCATTTGGCGTTGAAGAACTGGTAAAACCAATCCACCTTGCGGTAAGATGCGAACCTGGGAAAGAAGTAGTCCTCTTATCGTATGAAGACGGTGTGTGGTCATGGCACTTTAAAGAAAATGAAGGCGAACACAGCAGGGATTTGATAACGCCCGATCCTTCAACTTCCGTCAGGACAGGCGACAACCGGCAAATTAATTTCTTTCGTGTTCCTTTTAAGATACAGGACAGAACGACAAGAGGTTTGTGGAGTAAGGTGGTGCATGTTATTAAATTTTCAAAAGATTGGATTCAGGACGGAAGTTCTCAAGCCATTCGCACGATGTTGGAGAAATATGAAAAAGAAAAAATCACTGAAGGTTTTAAACTCATCGAGCATAGTAAAGGTTTTGTCGAAGACCTTAAACTCATATCCGATTGGGGTAGTATTAAAGACCTGGTAAAAGACAATAAGAGGGCGCTGCTTTTTATCCACGGCACCGCAAGTTCGCTTTCAGGGGGATATGAAAACGTACCGACAAAAATCCTGGAAGCATTAAAGGAGAAATACCCCCTTATTCTTGGATACGACCACGTTACTTTGTCTGTTACCCCCGAAGATAACGCCAAAAATATGTTTAAAATATTAAAGGACACTGGC
This sequence comes from Candidatus Brocadia sp., assembly GCA_013360945.1. Taxonomy (GTDB): domain Bacteria; phylum Planctomycetota; class Brocadiia; order Brocadiales; family Brocadiaceae; genus Brocadia. The sequence goes on along the minus strand of JABWAQ010000078.1, from coordinate 14,341 downwards.
CTTTTAGATACCGGATTAAAATTTGATGTCGTAACACATAGTCGTGGAGGACTTGTGCTACGATCATTCGTAGAGCTTGTGGGCGGATGCCGGCATGTGGAAAAAGTGATTATGGTCGCATGTCCTGCCGGCGGAACCAATCTGGCCAATCCGGGCAAATGGGCTTCATTGGCTAAAACGATCGACCTTTTTACAAACATCTTCTTTTTTGCCGGCGGGGCGCAACTAAAAGTGTTCTTTAATCTTGTGGGTGGCCTGATAAAGTTTGCCTCGACGAAATTGGAAAAACCCGATGCAGTGCCTGGTATTTGGGCAATGAATCCACATTCAGAATTTATTAAAAATTTAAATCAGGCCAACAGAAGTATTGATGGGACTGTAACCTATAATACCATCGGGTCTGATTTTGAACCATCCGGCTTTTTCCAGGGCGGGATCAAGGATGATATCGCAGATAGTATTGCCGACGTCTATTTCGGCGACCCCAATGATTTAGTAGTCGATACAGACAAGATGGTCGTTAGCTGGCCGAAAGGCATTCTAAGTAATGAACTCTCTAACTTCAAATACAGACCAGAATACCATGTCTATCATTTGAATTACTTCAGTCAGGCTGAAACATACAGAAAGTTTTCGGAATTTCTTGGTGTGGATTTGAAAACTGCTATAAGCGAATGTTTTTAGGAAAAACCATGGAAAAACAAATTATCAAGAGAAAATTAAACCTGTTCATATTCATTTCAGTGATGTTCGTCAGCGCCCTTGTCATGCTATTTGAAGGCTATCTGAAGACTTCTTTACGCAATAAGCCGTTTATGATCTTTGGTGGCCTAATAATTTTTTTTGATTTTTATATTGTATTGTGTCAAATGAGCACAAAACGGTTAATCTCATTAATTCCCGTTGCCGGTGTTGCCGGTTATATAACGCAGATAATTGGAACCAAATGCAATATTTGGGTTTATACGAATCATGGCAAGACATTCTATATTGCAATTTTTATGTTTATCTCTGTTGCAATTGCCATGTATGGATTAACCACGAAGATATCGTTATTAATCCAATCAATTTCAAGGGTTAATAACAAATTATTCAATATTGTTTGGATAGGGTGCCTCTTTGTGTTTTTGATTATTACATCGCAAAAATTCAAAAGTGAAATCGATGCATCATTCTGGGTCTATTATAGCTTTCTTTGTGCATTTGCTCTTTATTCTTCATTGAAACTGAATCTTAGCACTCTCATGGGTATAACGATATCGGCATGGTTGATTGGATTTGCAAGTGAATATTTTGGCTCACAGGCAGGGATTTGGTTATTTGAAAAAAACAATAATTTCCCGCCCGCTTTTTTAGTAGGTGGCTCATGGCCGTTGGAATTTACACTCCATTATTGTTTGAGCGCAATGATAGCAAAGGAAGAATATTAGAAATAGATATCAAGAAGCATTGCACAGCGTTCCATAGTCCGGTGAAAATTTAAAGAGGAGAAAAGACACCATGAATAGCGATCGTCCATTAAGGTTGCTCTTTTTAGGGCTTGCTATTTTTGACCTTATTTTGGGCACAATCTTCATCTTTTTTGGTGAGTATCTGTTTTCTGTTTTTCATTTAGGAACTTACTCACAACCGCAGTTTTTCATGATCTGTGTCGGTATATTCCTTTATCACTACGTATATGTTCAGTATATGGCGTTTAAAGATCCCCGTAAATATTCCACATGCCTGAATATGACCGTCCTTATAAGACTTACTTTCCCAATAATATATATCTCGTCCGTTTTCCTCTGGGGATTGCCCTTCACCTTGTTACACATCTTATTCATTACCTCTGCTTTGGGAGACTTGTTAGTAAGTGCATTTATTTTATATTCAATGAAGAAGTTGAATATTTCTTTCTTTCATGGCGATGAGCCATTGATTAATCTCGGTAAAGGACCTCCGCTTCTTCGGGTAATCTTGCTGGTGTTGGCGATTGCTGAGTTTTTCATCTGTTGGAACTGGATGCTTCTTCCAAAATTTTGGCTACAGTTCTTTAACATGCCTTATACCGTTGATCCGTTTTGGACGCGTGCAACCGGGGTATTTTCTTTCAATCTTGCCTATATTCAATTTTTGAGCTTCAGGAATATTCATAAATATCGAACCGCCGTTATAACAAGCGGGCTGTTTAGAGCACCCTGGTGGCCGATTTTATACTGGTATTGGACTGCCTTCGGAGAAGGGAACTTATTGTTTAAAATATTTATTATGTTCTTCTCCTTCTTTGACATTGCTATGGGTATTATCATTTTTGGCTTACTAAAAAAAGCAAAGTAGAATTACTTATTAACAGAAAGGGGGGTCATATGCCTGCAAATTTCATTTCACAGTTAAGTTTTACGGAAAGTATGTCTGGATACATCAATGAGGGGACTGAAAATCCGGAAAAGGGAGAAAAACAGGGCAAGGCAAAAAATAATACCATCAGTATGAATGCCAGGATTACCATAGACAGTGTTAAGGATTTCATAGAAAAAGCAGAACATGAAGCAGTCCTTGAAGGCACCCTCTATTATCCGCCATTTGGTACAAACCTGAAAATTGAGGATGGCAAATTTAATCTGTTTATTCTGGATAGAAACGTTGATATGAAAAAAATGCAGTATCGGTTTCATTTTACTTCACAAACAACGGGGAAGAGATATTATTTTCATGGCATGAAGGAAATACAACGGAAATTGTGGGATTTTCTCGATCCCCTGGATCCGATCAAAGACATGACCACCCTCTTTACCACAATTTATGAAGGAGATACTGAACGGGGCAAGGTGGTAGCAGCCGGTATTTTGAGGTTTAATTTGGCGGAGCTGCCTCGTTTGGTAGCATCCATCGAAGCGCAGGCGCCTAACGCGTCTGCAAAGAAGAAGGCCGTGCTTGATTTTTTCGGATTTGCCCTGGGAGAACTCGGAGAAACGTATCTCCCGATACTCTTCTCGCGTTTTATGGAAGCGGAAGAGGAGTACGATGCAATCGTTATCGGATCGGGATTCGGTGGGTCTGCAACTGCATATGAATTGTCAAAGGCAGGAAAGAGCGTATGTATCCTTGAGCGCGGTAAGAGATGGCGCGGCAAAGTCAATGTAAAAAATGTATTTGATCTTGTGCCTATGTTTCGTACCCCTCTGAATAACGGATTATTTGATTACAGGATTTTTAAGGATATCCATGTCTTTCAGTCTAATGGTGTAGGAGGCGGCTCCCTCATCTATGCAAATGTTATTATGAGACCGGAAGCATATACCTTTGATAAAGACTGGCCGCAGGAGATCACCCTGCAGGAATTAAACAAGTATTTCCCCCATGTAGAAAAAATGCTCGATATCCGTAAAGCTGACGCACCCCCGTTGCCGCAATTATTGCCGAAAACGGCAGCACTCAAAAAGGGAGCAGAGTCAACCGGTGAAGGACAATGGCAACTTTTAAATCTTGCTATCCAACCATTCGATGAGGTAAAAAATCTTGGCAGTTGTGATGAACCGGTAAATGAGCCTTCGCCCTGCAGGGCTTGCGGCAATTGCGTCTTCGTATGCAACAGGAGTGCAAAAAATACCCTTGACCTCAATTATCTCAAAGAAGCAATTGACCATGGCGCCGAACTTTTTTCCGAACATGAAGTAACAAATATTGAACCTCTGGATAATGGTAAAAAAGGGTACGTAGTCCATTATAAGGATATTAAACATGGTATAAATAGAACCGTCAGGGGCAAAAAGGTTATTGTTGCAGCGGGGTCTTTAGGATCGACGGAACTTTTGCTTCGATGCAGGCAAAAAGGGTCTTTGCCGGATATCAGTCCCATGTTGGGCAAAAATTTTTCTGGCAATGGAGATTTACAGGCATTCGCAGTCAACACGAACATTTCTGCCGAAAGTGCGTATGGCCCTACCATCACATCCATGATTGATTTTCGACCCACCCAACCCCTCAACGTGAAGTTCGTTGCAGAAGAAGGCGGGTTTCCACCTTCGCTGGTAGCAATTGCCAATGCACTCTTACCGCGCCTCGATACTATCAATAACATGCCTGACCTAAAGGATACGATCAAACAGTTCCTTGAATCCGACAAGAAGGATGTGCATGATTTTATGAAAAAAATCTTTCTACAGTTTGGATATGGCGTTAAAGATAATATCATGGACACCATAACATCATTCGCAAAAGAACCTGTTTCACATTGCCTCATGTATTTAGTCATCGGCAGGGACGCATCAAATGGCAGGATGCGATTGGAAGGCGAAAGACTGATTATCGACTGGGACCCTCAGGAAAGCATGCCCCTGTTCGAAAATATGGTTGAGAAACTCTCCCGGATTTCTAGAGAAGGGCTTGGCGGGAATTTTGAAACCAATCCATTGTGGTCTCTCTTTAAAATTCTTATTACGGTGCATCCTCTGGGAGGTTGTAAAATGGGGAATGAGATACATGATGGCGTAGTAAATCATAAGGGTGAAGTTTTTCACTATCCAAATTTATATGTTGCCGATGGTTCCATTTTCCCAAAAGCTTTGGGAGTAAATCCGTCATTGACGATTGCAGCGCTGGCGGAAAGAAATGCCGACATCATGTTGCAAACATGGTAAATTGCTGAAGACATGCTGAGTAAGTGAAGATGGTAATCCGTATACATGATGGGAATATAGTCCTGTAATCGTCCAGACTGCCTCAGTGTGGAGTACCCGAAAGTCTAGACAATCAGCCGCCTTATAATAGAAAGGAGATTTTCAACAAGGATGTGCAGATTGTTCTACTCTCTCATTTAAATATCACATAATGAAATAAAACCGTTTAAAATAATTCATCATCTTGTTAGGAGGGTAAAATAATGAAGATTAAAAGCTATATTATTTTCATCGTAGCCTGTGCATTTATATCATTGTCAGGATGCGCCCAATACACTTTAACCGGCCAGAACTCTTTATGGAAAATTAAAGAAACCCCACAAGACAACACGTCTGCTTTACATGAACTGGCAGGAATCTACACTTCACCGGCCACGGCCACTGCATCAGCCGCAGACCGGGGCATAAAAAACGAATCTGATGTAATCGCAATTTCTCTCAAGACCCTGTATTTAAAATATATTCAATCTGTTCATGACTTCGATGTCATTGTATATGCCGAGGTTTACGATGTCGTAGACGAAACAAAGGCATTAAAGAGAATAGCCTTCCAAAGACTGAATCAACCACCTAACTCATATTTAAATATTGCAGGTAATCTCTTATACGGTCCATTGCATTTTAATGGAGACCCTATAACGGTAAAACTTTATATTTTTGAGCTGGATAAGAAAGATAACGAAATCCTTTCGGAGTTTCTTAAAACTGCTTCTTCAATTGCAAGCGCCGCGCAACCACAATATGGACCTGCCATCGAAATTGCATCTTCCATCATGCAATATATTATTAGCGCAAACCAGGACGATCTGGAATTTTCTCAGGAAATAACATTTTATCCCACATCGACTGTAGAAGAGGAACATTACGGAGGAAATGTTTCCTTAGTGGCGCCGCTTGAAGCCGGTGACGTTGTAATTGTAAAGAGGGAAGATAAAGACCGCGTGGTGATAAACAGATGGTGGTGGTTTGACACAAAAAGCGGAAATGATGCAAAGGATAAATTCAAACCGGAGGACGTACGTTACGATGTAGCTACGGGGAGATTAAAATATGCCCATGGAGATAACAAAGGCGAAGACTTCGAAGGCAAAACATATGCAGTCTTGACGGTTTCCAAACCTCCAAAGGCCGTTGAAAGGGATGTGTTAGAACAAATAAGCACCGATGTCCAGAGCACCCTGGATGGAATTTTAATTAAAAGCGATCAAACACAGGAGGACAAGATTGCAGCCATCCGTACCATGGGCGCTTCATCGGAGGCAACAATAAGAATATTTAATATAAAAAACCGTATTACGGGGAAATCCCCCGCAGAAAAAGAAGCGATGCTCAATGAATTTCTCAATGATATGACCGGGACAACCCCAACGAAAGCCGACGAAATAGTAAAAAGAGAGATAGAAAGATTGCTCCGGGAAGAGGTTGAAATAGCAACAGAGAAGGGAACAGAGACGGCAAATGTGAAAAAGGAGGAAAAATGAGATACGTTACAGTTCTGTTTGTTGTAGCAATTGCGCTAACATCATCCACTACCCTACAAAAATCAAAGACGTTGAATCAGGCAAAGGCTGGTTTAGATTGCATTGAATATACGGAGGGAATGGACTGGAAGCAAATATCTGAAAAATTGGGTGCTCCTTCCATTACTCCTTTACCTGAACCAGGTACGAATTTGAGCAGAAATGCAAGGGGATACGAAGATATGACCATCATATTCCACACAGAAAGAAAAGAATTTAAAGAAGGAGAAAGGGTTCGATTCCATGAAGTTGTGACTAAGATTGAAGTATGCAAAGAGAAATAATTAAGGAGAAAAATATGTTGAGTTTGGATGAATTTTTGAAAAAATCAAAAGATAAAGCAAAAATTTATAAAGATTTCAGAGTCCGGGCAGATAGGGATGTAACTGACAGGCTTACCGTCTGTATCCCTGATATACACCTCCTTGAAAGAGGTCTCAACGACGATTTCTTTGATAATAAACCGGAAAATGAAGAGAGATTCATAACCCTTCTTGATTTTCTCTTAGAATTAAAGGAATTGGAGAAAAACGAGTTGGAAATCATTCAGCTTGGTGACATGTTTGATTTATGGCAGGCCAGGGGTAATACAAATTTGATAGAAGAGTCGTACACAGATGTCCTGGGTTTGCTGGATAAACTGGGAACAATTTATGTTGTGGGAAATCATGATATAGATCTACTTCAATGGTATGAAGACAGGGGCGAAACGTTTGGACGCAAATGGAGATACTTTTCCAGTTTGGCTGGGAAACCAAGGGTGATCTATGAACACGGCTTCCAGGCAGACTTCGCAAACAATCAGGCTAACTGGTCAGGTGCAATAGGAAAGAAAATTACAGAAGTTGTAGGATTGATGGAGTATCTGAATCCGGACATAGATGTTATCCTCGGAAGTGCATGGGAATCGGTTAGCAGGCTTTTTACTATCTATAACGGAGGTCTGACGCCTGTTAAGAACCCGGATGGTTTTCATACTCATGAATATCTCAATTTTTATATCGGTCTCATGGAAAAATATAATCGTGGTGATACCGATGACCATCATGATCCGACAGATTTAAACCTGGCAGTAGTAGGACACACCCATTCCCCGAGATTGGTAAAAAAACCAAAAGATGAAGAGACTTATTATCTTATGGACTGCGGTTGCTGGGTAAACGGCGGGCATGAAATTGGCGTCATATCAGGAAAAGATATAGCCGTTTGCCAATGGGGGTAAAAGAAGCCTGAGACGAAGGAAATGAAGAAATTGCTCGTAACGGGTGCCAGTGGTTTTCTGGGTTGGAATATTTGCCAGACGACAAAAGGAAGGTGGGAGATATCCGGAACAGTATTTTCTCATCATGTGGAAATTGCCGGTGTAAATATCGTAAAAGCGGATTTGACGGATTTTAAGGCGCTGAAGCATCTATTCCAAAAAATCCGTCCTGATGCAGTAATCCACACAGCAGCAATATCTGACCCGAATTTTTGCCAAATCCATCGGACTGAATCGCAGAAGATCAATGTGGATGCCTCTGTGAATATTGCAGCGCTTTGCGCCGACTACAGAATCCCGTGTGTTTTTACATCAACTGATTTAGTCTTCAATGGTTTGAATGCCCCTTACCGGGAGGGAGACCCTGTTTGTCCTGTCAATGTTTACGGTGAACAAAAATTATTGGCAGAAGAAGGTATGATTAGATGCAATCCAGCGGTTATTGTTTGCCGCATGGCCCTGATGTTTGGCATTCCTGGGCCCGCTGCCAAAAGCTTCATTCAACCAATGATAAGGGCAATGGGAGAAGGAAAGGAATTACGATTGTTCGTAGATGAATTTAGAACACCGGTGGGCGTAAAAGCTGCAGTTTCCGGACTTTTTCTTGCCCTTGAAAAGGCACGAAGGTTGCTTCATTTAGGTGGCATCGAGCGCATTTCGCGTTACAATTTTGGTAAATTACTCATGGAAACCCTTGACATTCATGATGCCAGATTGGTGCCATGCAGCCAGAAGGATGTGGTTATGGCAGCGCCAAGACCACCAGACGTCTCGCTAGACAGTACGAAGGCCCGCGCATTAGGTTTTAAACCATTACCCCTGACGGAAGAGTTCCGGGAGCTATGCGGTTTTATTGATCTCCCAACCCGGCCGGACCGCAATCAAAACGACCACCCGTCATCCCCTTTCCTTGCAGGATGACGGGCGAAGGAATGTCTCTCACATAACATTGAGTAATCAGGATTACCGGAAACCATTGACTTCATAAGGCACTTCTGCTAATCTACAAGCGTTCATTGATACCCCTTGTAATTTAAAAGTTGGTTCAGCCTCGAAGACTTTGCTATAAGTACTCAGTCAAACGATTGAACCACTTATTTAAACGACGCTCTAATGCCCGTGCTGTAAGACGGAATTCTACCAAATGTTTTGGTTCAATCGAGAACGATTGAACCAACGAAGTCACCGAAGTCGTTAAATATTTACGATTATGCCACGATCAGATATGGTTCCGGTTTATGAATTTTCAATTTACAAAAGCAGAACGCTTAACCAAGAGCAGGGAGTTTGAAAGGGTCTTTCATGAGGGTAAGGTATTTAAAAACGACACGGTTGTTCTCTATGTTATGCCAAACGATCTTCAGCATTCCCGTCTGGGACTGGTAGTAAGCAAAAAGGTAGGAAATGCCGTACGGCGCAACCGCGCTAAAAGGTTGTTGAGGGAGGCATACAGGCTGAACAAAAACATACTCACTACGCATGTCGACATTATTGCCATTCCCCGGCATCCTTTTTCGTCCGATCTGAAACTGCCAGACATTGAGGGTGGATTTAAGAAATTGCTATTCCAGATTACTGGCGCCTTCCCCCACGAAGTCAGTCGTCGTTAAACCCTTCTGCGTTACACTTCCAGCTTATCCAAATCCGCCAACATTTCTTCTAATACCTCTTTTTTACCCCACTGATGACTTTCGATATTAACAAGCCATCTTTGGAAAAAATGATTATTCACAGGTTTTTCTAAAAGCTCAAAGTTGTTGGTAAAAAAGACTTTAATCTCATAACCCGAACAAGTCGGAAGAGTTTTTTGTTTTAAGGGATTGGTAAAGACGCTATACTGTGCATTCTACCGGCTTGTTCGGTTGCAACCCATAGGGCTGCATATCTTGCTGGTGAGAGACCAGTCACGGGAATTGGCTGTTTATCCGTGTAGTTATACTCGACATTGAATTACTCTTGTCAAGGAACAATACGACCCCTCACCTTCATACAGATGATGTCCTAAACCAAAAAGTATTTTCAGTTGACAACTTGTTTTTATGACACTATCATTTCAGCATGAATTCATTCTACGACATAAAACAATACAAAAAAATATTCCTTCTATTCTTAATGGCGTTAGCACTGAGTAGCATAATTGCACCCCTGATCAAGGCATGCATAGATTTCTTGTTGCCATCGAGTCCTTTCCTGGTAGACCTGTTCAACTATAAGCATGGAAGTTACGATTTTGGCAGGGTCATGCGCCGTATCATTATGGCGGTGGCCATTATCCTTATTTTCCTCTTGAGAAAACCGCTTATGATCGGCTCTTTTATCGTTGCTGGAATAAAACCTACCCAGGGATGGTGGGAACAATTACAAATGGGTTTTCTCCTGGGTGCGGGAATGTTTGTTGCATATGCTATCATCCTGTGGACCAGTGGTATTCAAACATTACAACCAGACACAACGTCATTCGCAGATATAATCTTTCGGCTCCTGACACTAATACTCATTGCAGGTCTTGTGGGATGTATTGAAGAAATATTGTTCCGGGGATTCATATTTCAAAGTATGTTGATGAACATGCGGGCAGTATCCGCCGTGTGCATCAGCAGTCTGTTTTTTTCTTCACTGCATTTCTTCAAGATAAAATTTTTCGTATCACCCGGCATTCAGCCGTTTATCGGTTTTGTAGTCGTTTACCAATCCTTTAAAAACATTATCGTGCATTTTAGCGCCATTTGGCCTTCTCTCATCGGTCTTTTTCTTGTTGGCGCGGTGCTGTCCTACTCCTGTCTTCGGACAAAATCCCTGTATCTTGCAATCGGACTCCATACAGGATGGGTATTTCTCATCAAGACAAACAAACTATTCTTCGATCATCATGCAGGAAAACATCTGGAGTGGTTGTTCGGTGATAGCGACATGGTTACAGGGGTACTTGGATGGATTTTTTTAATTTGTACGCTACTCCTCATACGACTGGTAACGAAAGCGCCAGCCAGCGTAGTATTGCCCCAGAACAATTAAAATTTATTTGGTAAAGTAACACCTGGATAAATTTTCAATGGAAAAAACATTGCAAGAACTCTCTGAATATGTCGGGGGTACGGTCATTGGGGACCCTTCTGCGAAGATACGCGGCGTTATGGGTATCGATGATGCACAGGAGGGGTACATTACGTTTATTTCCAATAACAAGTATATAAAAAAAATCAATCAGACAAAGGCCTCTGCCATTATTGTTTCGCCCAAACTGAAGGACATAAATATATCCTCCCCTCAAAAAAGACAAAGGAATCTATTGGTATGCAACAACCCCTATCTTGCATTCGCAAAGCTCGTAGAACTCCTTATGTACAAAAAACCCACTTACACAAAGGGCATTGACAGTACTGCCAGGATCGACAAGACTGCCGTGATTGGACAAGACGTTTCTATCCACGCATATGCCACCATAGGCCAAAACTCACAGATTGGCGACCGCGTGGTCTTGTCCCACTGTGTTTATATTGGGGATAATTGCATCATTGGAGATGACACGATTATTTATCCAAACACCGTAATTTATCATGAAACCGTAATTGGCAAACGGGTGACCATTCACAGCAACACCGTTATCGGCAGCAGCGGCTTTGGGTATGCGCCTGATGGCCAGGGTTATTATAAGATTCCGCAGATCGGTATTGCCATTATTGAAGATGATGTGGATATTGGGGCAAACACAACAATTAATCGCGCTGTGATGGGAGAAACAATTATCCGAAAGGGTACAAAGATCGATAGCCAGGTAGTCATTTCGCATAATGTAGAAGTCGGTGAAAATTCTTTAATCGTATCCCAGGCAGGCATTGCGGGTTCAGCCAAGATTGGGAGACACGTAACCATTGCCGGTGGCGCAGGGATTGTGGGACACGTGCAGATTGGGGATAACGTTACCGTTGGCGGGTATTCAGGGGTTATCAATGATATCCCAAGTAACGAAACGTATCTCGGCGCGCCAGCGCTCCCCATCAAACGGATGCGGAAATGTTATGTGATCATCGAAAAATTACCCGAAATGAGAGAATATATCAAGACCCTGGAAAAAAGAATAAAACACCTGGAAGGGAGCGTTGGTTTACCGCAGAGTACGCAAAGCAAGCAGAGAAGGCCTTAATATCCTGGTGCGGCATAACCGCAACCAAATTCATCTGAAAGAAATTACTTTGTTTTTTAATCTCTGTGACTTTAGCATCATCCGCGGCAAGTAGAATTGTTATGGAAAAACTCGGATTAATAGCAGGAAATGGGCGATTCCCCATATTGTTTGCCAAAGGGGCGAGGGATAATAACGTACCCATCATCGCCGTCGGAATAGAAGGAGAGACATCTCCGGAAATTGAGCAATACGTAGAAAAACTGTACTGGGTTGGCGTTGCCCAAATTGGCAAGCTCATCAAGGTGTTTAAACAGGAACATGTATCCAAGGCCGTCATGGCAGGCGGACTCAGAAAAACCAACATGTTCTCATCCTGGAGAAATCTTCGATTTCTGCCAGACTTAAGGACGATCAACCTCTGGTACAGGCATGTAAAAAAAAGGGATGATCACTCGTTGCTTGGGGCTGTCGCCAATGAATTATTAAAGGACGGCATTGAATTGCAGGACTCCACGCTTTACGTGCCGCAACTGCTCGCGCAAAAGGGCATATTGACAAAAAAACAGCCAACGGAAACGGAAATGGAAGACATTCGTTTCGGATGGCCCATAGCGAAAGAAATTGCAAGACTGGGTATTGGACAATGCATCGTGATAAAAGAAAAGGTTGTCTTGGCCGTTGAAGCCCTGGAAGGCACCGATGAGACCATCCGCCGTGGCGGAAACCTTGGGAAAGAGGGTTTTGTTGTCGTAAAGGTCAGTAAACATGATTTTGACCCGCGATTTGATATTCCTACCGTCGGACTAGAAACCATCAAATCATTAAAAGAATCCTCTGCGTCAGTCCTTGCCCTTGAGGCAGAAAAGACTCTCATCCTGGATATCGAAGAGACCATCAAAGCCGCCGATCATGCACACATATCGATTGTCGGATTGTAATAATTTAAGCGTATTAAAATTTTTCCTTTGTGTCTTTTGTGGTTAAAGGCATTACTTATGCAGCATACAACCGTCAATCTTATCGGGGCAACCTTCTTTATCGCCCTGACCCATGCCATCATGCCAAATCACTGGATGCCCTTTGCGCTGATCGGGAAGGGACAAAAGTGGAGTCTGACAAAAACCATCTTAATCACCGCAGTTACCGGATTGGGCCATTCCATCACAACAAATTTGTTAGGCTTCATCATTGCCTTTCTTGGATTTCACATAACAAAATACGCCGAAACCGTTGCAGAGCCCATGGGGGGTATTATTTTGATCGTACTCGGCATTGCCTTTGTCATCGTGGGAAGATTGCGGCACGGCACGCATAACCATGACCACTCAAAATTCTCAGACAAGGCCATTGCCCTCTCATTATTCGCCATGTTAAGCTGCTCGCCTTGTGTAGCTGTGTTGCCTATATTTCTGGCCGCCAGTACCCTCAACTGGAGTATGATCGTGTTACTCGCCATAACCCTGTCCGTAACCATCGTTTCAAGCATGTTGGTGCTGACCACCCTGGCCTATACGGGCGTGAAAAAAATAAATCTCTGCAGCATCGAAAACTACGAGAAAGAGATCATTGGCGGGATACTCACCCTCATAGGGATCATATCGCTTATGGTTCATTAGTATGTCCTTCTCGCTCCGTGCTCTCAGCCTGAATCAAACTGTATCCGTTCTTTAACGGATAAACATGTATGTAAGGAACATAGCAGATACCATTTTCTTACAGGTCACGGTGATTTGCATCGCAGGACTCATTAAATTCCGCTTATGTAAGTAAAGCCTCAGCGATGCGCATATCCTCTGGTGTGGTAATTTTAATATTTTCATCCGTTCCTGGTACGATACAGACGGGATAGCCGGCACATTCCACCATTTCAGCATCATCCGTGAACTCTCTATCCACGTCCTTTAGTCGACTAAAGACGTTTAGGATTAGTTCCCTTTTAAATCCCTGTGGTGTTTGAGCCATCCAGAGATTGTTTCTTGGGATGGTCCGTTGGATACGCAAATCATTTCCCGCCTCTTTGACAGTAGCTTTCATAGGCGCTGCAATGATAGCCGCATGATATTCTTTTACCTTATGGATAACCGCTTCGATATGCTCTCTTCTCACAAGCGGCCTGACGATATCATGGATCAGCACTATTTCAACATCCCTTCCGGTTTCGCAAAGTCCATTATAGACACTATCCTGGCGTCTTTTGCCACCGGCAACAATTTTTTTTACCTTACAGGCATCAAGGGTGCCCTTCCATTGTTCCCGGAGTGACTTTATCTCAGATTCACCGACAACAAGGATGATTTCACTGATCATGTCACTTTGGAAAAAACGCTCGATCGTGTGAAGAAATATGGGCTTGTCATGAATTTGCAGGAAAGGTTTTTTGACAGGTCCGCCCATGCGCAACCCAAGACCTGCCCCAACCAAAATAACAGACACCTTCATGTTAAATCCTGAAGTAATTCACCGCAAAGGAACAAAGTACGCAAAGCTTCAGAGCATTTGCCTGCACTGAATACATCTTAAATATCCGGGGTAAATCAACCGCCCCCGGTTGATTTCATTAATGACAAGCGGTGACGCTTGTCCTGCCGATAGGGGGACTTTTACTCTCCGCTCTCACAACAGGGGACGTGGGGGTATTTCAACGGATGTTCACCTCAGGCCAAAAAACAAAAAAGCTGTAAAAGCCTTATATTTACTGGTTATTTCGGCGAACAGGAAGTTTTTTTCTCGTGACCACACGGATATTCCGGCTCGGCAATGCCTCCGGCAACTT
>JABWAQ010000181.1 GCA_013360945.1 Candidatus Brocadia sp. | reverse complement strand
TGATCTCTGGCCAGGTTGGAGATTGCGCGATGAAATATTAGATAAACTGCTGAGATTGAAAGATGAGAAATATGGCGATTTTATCGGTGTTCCTAACCTCGTTCTTAAACTTATGAAGTCTGATAAGTGTAAAGAAATTACGAGAAATTGTGTTTTTAAAAAGGTATCCTTTTGTCTGGATCCTCAAGGTCAAATAAAAAAACCATGTATGATGGGACCACAAGCTGATTGCTTGCGGTGCGGATGCGTACTTCCTTTCCATATGTGGGCTCTTGAAGATAAATGGCTCATGGCAAGAGAACTTCTCATGTCATTGAGGCGTAAGATAGGTAAAAAAGTTTTGCAGTAAATTTTATCGTGCCTATTGTTTTCTTTTCACGGATACTTATGGAGAACCCGTAATTGAATTGCTATCAATATGCTCCATTTCTTTAGCTTGATCTTGCTTTTTTTCAATAAACCACTTTGTAAACCAATCCGACTCCTTCATGATAATACTACCAAGGATGGCGCTAATTAATACATAGACCCCGGTAAGGCATTGTAAAGGATAAGGCGTGCTGTGATTCATTGCAATGGTCCCGGCCAGGATGATTGAGAATTCTCCTCTGGGAATAAGGCTAAAACCAAGCCTTAAACCAGCCTTATTGCTTAAAGCATATTTTTTGCCAACAAGGTAGCCACCAAAGATCTTGCTGAAGGAAGAGAGAACAAATATGAATATTCCTATAGGAATAAGGCTCCCAAAATGTTTATAATCAATTGACATTCCGAAGGCAACAAAGAAGATTGCCGTGGAAAATTGTTGAAACGGTTTAATTGCCTCAGAGATCTTATGCCTTTGTTTTGTCTCCGATAATAAAAGTCCGGCAAGGAATGCACCTATTGCTTCAGAGAGTCCAATTTTGGCCGCAGCACCTGCTGAAAACACAATAATGGAGAGAATTAAGATTACAAAGAGTTCTGTGTGATCGATATCAAGGACCTTATCGATATATTTTTTTGATGTTCTTGCGAGTACGATAAAGAACATAAAAAAGGCTGAGGTCTTCAACATAACAAGAAAGATGCTTTTTGCATCTACTTCACCATAATTAACAATGCCAACGACAAATGCAAGGAATGTGGCAATGAACATATCTTCAAAAATCAAGATATTAAGGATATATTCTGTTTCAGGATTTGCTGAACGTTTTAAGTCAATAATAGATTTGGCTACAATTACAGAACTGGTTACATAGACAATTCCTCCAAGTAAGAGCGATTGAATTAGATCGTATCCCAGCAGCCATCCAAAGAGCAGACCAAGCGGAAAGTTAAACAAAAGATCATAAACTCCTGAATAAAATATTTTTTTTTGATTATTCATTAAACTGCCAACTGAGAATTCAAGACCAAACATAAAGAGCATAAAGATAATACCCAGTGTGGCGATAAACTCCGTTATAATAGTAAGATGAAGAAAATTTTGAAGGATCATACCAACAACAATAAAAATTGCGATGAGGGATTGATTGATCTTGGTAGCTAACAAGCCAGCAAAAAATAAGGCAAGGAGGGAGATACCGAGTGATAATACGCTTTCATTGACGATCATTTTCTACAGATTGTTTGATATCAAAGGTTGCTATAAAATTTTTAATCTGTTCATTGTTTCCTATAATAATAATGGTATCCTGAGGTTTAATAACTTCATGAGAAAAAGGGTTAGGAATTACCGTCTCGCCTCTAATGATTGTAGTAATGGATACCCCTGTCAGTTTTCGAATGTCTAACTCTTTAATCTTTTTATTGGCTAATGATGAATCGGGCGTGACCTTGATCCATTCCATAGTTACACTTTCCATCACGAGTTTCTGCTCTTCTTCAATTACTGGCTGGAAATATGTCCCTGAGAGTATTGCGCCAACTTGGCGAGCCTCTTCGTCGGTTAGTCTCGTTACCGAAGTAGGTTCATCGCTATCTTTCGTAAATTTAAAGACCTCTCTTTCTCCTGAAAAGTGAATCACTACGACTAATTTATCGTCTGAATCTAACTCCAAGGTAAATTTTTTACCAATACCCGGTAAATCACATTCCTTGATCTCTGACATATAATTCCCTTTCCTTCAACATAGTTCAATTTTATAAACAGAAAAACATCTCAGAACGTTCCCATAATAAGCATTATATAATTTATTGTCAATGTATTTTAAAGTTGTGAGAAAAATGCTCTTTTTACATTAGTAATTCAACTTTAATCTCTTGATTAATAGAATGTTTTTACATATTATAATGATGTATATCTTTTATCTTAACGAAGATGGTCAATATGGGAAACGGCTTAATACTAATAAATACTGGTGATGGAAAAGGCAAGACTACGGCTGCATTGGGGCTAGGTCTTCGGGCTGTTGGACATGGTATGAAAGTGCTTATGCTTCAATTTATCAAAGGGGCATGGCATCCCGGAGAGCTTGAAACAATGAGACGATTAGAGCCAGATTTCAGGATTGTTCAGTTAGGGCTGGGATTTGTTAAAAAATTCAAAGAAGAACAATCTGAAGAAGCTATTGAAAATGCAAGAGTATCGTGGGATTATGCAAAACAAGAAATCTTTTCTGATTTGTATGATATGGTTATTCTCGATGAAATCAATAACGCAATCGATTACGGTCTTTTGGATGTTGAAGATATAATGATAACATTAAAGGAAAAGCCTGAAAGATTGCATGTGATTCTTACAGGGCGCAACGCACATGGTAAAATTATTGAACTAGCTGATATAGTGACTGAGATGCGTGATGTTAAACATTGTTACAAAAAGGGCATTAAGGCCCAAAAGGGCATTGAATTTTAAGAATACGTTCGTGGCGGAATCTAAATTACAAGTAATATTGCTGCGGTATACACCAAACCCTGAAGAGATACTAGCTCAAGCAGCTAAACTATGTTATAGCCCCGCTTCTCTTGATGAATTGAAAAATCAGATTAAGAGCAAGGACCAAGCAGGTTTTATTGAAAAATTAATCGATATGCGTCATCTCTCGCCTATAGAGCATGTTATTTTTACTTTCGGTGTAGAAGGTATCTCACGTGCCTGTTCTCACCAGATCGTAAGGCATCGCCTGGCATCTTACTCCCAGCAAAGCCAGCGATATGTTGGACAGCAAGGTAAGGAAAAGGGGGGATTTCATTTCATTGTTCCTCCTAGTATAGAAAAAATAGGCAAAAGAGAGTGGTTTCTTGAAAAGATGAAGGTCATTCAGGAGTGGTATGATGAGCTT
>JABWAQ010000007.1 GCA_013360945.1 Candidatus Brocadia sp. | reverse complement strand
GTGTTTTTATTCTCAAAATACCTTGAAATCACTTGGAGATTCTACCATTTCTGGCCTAATCCTGCAACAAGGCTTCGCCTTGTTTGCAGGATTTAGGTAATATTGTTTTTTTGTTTTAAAGCTGTAGACATAACTTCCGCAAAAATTTCGATCCCTACCAAAATGAAGGTTTCACTATCAGTGACTTGGCATTTGACATCTACTATTGGCGATAAAAGACAGACGCTGATACTGGAGAAAACACGGCCATCCAATCCACTGGTCACGCACCCTGCACTTGAATGCAGCCGCAGAACAGCCGATTAACGCCAGTCATTGCTCCTGATGAACGGCAATATACCGGAGCTTTCCCCTATGGGGGAGTGCAGTCCCAGGTCCCAGGGGGAACATTCCCGATTTTTTGCAACTTTGACATATTTTTGGTAAGAGTGTTAACCCTGACAGGGTTATTTTGAAGCATAATAAATGTTGCTTTACAAAAAATCGGGAATGTTCCCGTCCCAGGTAATGGTGTTGGCGAACGAGGCTGTCCCACCCAGACCGTTCTTCCCGTTTGATTGGCCTTACTTCTATACCCTTAAGACAGGCTAAGGGTAACGTGCTTTTTCTCGTTTCTTCATGGTTCATGACGCTATGAGACTAGATACGTTTTGAAAAGCCAGTCTTTTCTTTTATTTCTTTGTTTATGTTTACTTACACGTATACTTGACGTAGTCCTGACGAGAAACCTTTCTGATTGACTTATGAATATAAGTGATATAAGATTGTAATTTCGTAGCAATTTAGCTTTTTGAAAAATTCGTACATTTCTGCGTAATCAGCACGAAACAAAATACGCAGCGCGGGTGGTTTATCCCCCGCACAGGCCGACCACAAGGGATCGGCGCTACCTTTTTGAATAAGCTAAATTGTTACATAATTTCTTATATAAATTTCCATGGCCTTATAGTATTACCATTTAAATTCTTTCTTTTTTCGTAAGTCTTTTACACCCCTCTTTTCCCCTTTGATAGGCGGGGTTTGGTTGCAGCTTTGCTGCAATATGGAATTATCTATGAAAAACGCAGAAATAATAAGCAAAAAACCTGTGTTAACGGGTCTTATGGACTACGAAAAGACCTATAAGGAATTTTCGTGGGAAGCTGTTAAGAAAGAGATATGGAACTCTGCTAATCCTGACAACAAGGTAAACATTGCCTATGAGGCCGTTGATAAGCACGCCCAAACCTGGCGAAAGAATAAGGTGGCGTTATATTGGGAGGGTGTTGACGGCGACTGTCAGAAGTACACATTCCTGGAATTGAAAAAGCTCTCAGATAAATGTGCAAACATGCTCCGTACGTTAGGAGTAAAAAAGGGAGACCGTGTCTTTATATTCCTGCCTCGTTTACCCGAGCTTTATATCAGTATGATAGCAATCGCAAAAATTGGCGCCATTGCCGGACCGATGTTCTCAGCCTTTGGACCCGACGCCGTTCGTGACCGCTTGCAGAATAGCGATGCCAGGGTATTGATTACCACACCTGAACTGAAAGAGCGTGTCGATACGGTGTTGTGGGAATTGCCAAAATTAGAACGTATCGTATTGGTCAATAACAAGGACGAATACGAGTTGGAAGAGAGGGATGTATGTTATACAACATTGATGAAAGGTGCTTCTGATACGTTTGAAATGGAATGGATGAAACTGGAAGACCCTTTTTATATCCTGTATACCTCTGGTACAACGGGAAAGTCCAAGGGGATTACCCATGTCCACAATGACATGATTTCGCATTACATTACTACCAAATGGGTCTTGGACCTGAGAGATGACGATATTTACTGGTGCACGGCAGACCCCGGATGGGTAACAGGAACAGTTTACGGATTGTGGGGGCCATGGCTGAACGGCATCTCCTCCTACGTTTATGATGGGCGGTTTGATGCCGCCAGATGGTACGAGATTATTCAAAACTATAGAATTACCGTATGGTATACCGCCCCAACGGCCTTGCGAATGCTGATGAAGGACGGTGATGATCTTGTTAAAAAATATGACCTAAGCAGTTTACGGTATATTTGCAGCGTCGGGGAACCTCTTAACCCGGAAGTCATTCGTTGGGGTATAAAAGTTTATGGTTTACCTATTCACGATAATTGGTGGCAGACGGAAACGGGCTCCATTATGATCGCAAACTATCCCTGTTTACCCATAAAGCCCGGTTCTATGGGTAAGCCGTTTCCGGGCATTAAAGCATCCATTATTGATGGCAAAGGCGATGAATTACCTGCGGGACAGCATGGGCTTTTGGCGTTAAACCCTGGCTGGCCTTCTCTGCTGAGGGCGGTGTGGGGAGATGAAAAAAAATTTAAAGAATATTTCAATATCAATGGATGGTATGCAACCGGCGATACTGCATACAAGGACGAGGATGGTTATTTCTGGTTTGTAGGGAGGGCCGATGATGTCATCAATACGTCAGGTCATAGGGTGGGGCCATTTGAGGTAGAAAGCGCCTTACTCGAACACAGGGCTGTGGCAGAAGCGGGAGTGATTGGTAAACCCGATGCAGAACGGGGCGAAATTATCAAGGCATTTGTGGTGCTGCGGGCAGGTTTCAAGACATCGAAGGCATTGGAAGAAGAAATAAAAATATTTATCAAGCATCGTCTGGCTGCCCATGCATACCCCAGGGAAATCGAATTTTGCGCCAATTTGCCAAAGACCCGTAGTGGTAAAATTATGCGCCGATTATTAAAGGCAAGAGACCTTGGATTACCCACGGGAGACATATCCACACTGGAAGATTAGTCAGAAGCAATGTTTCAATAACAGTTTTTATAGAAGGAGAAATAAATACCCATGGAGCAAACAAAATTTAACAAATCCTTTTTTGCGTCAGTAGAACCCATCAGGATTAAAGACCCGCTTGCCATCACATTAGGGGCAATGGATAAAAACGAATCATTTGTTTTTACGTATACCGATGCGGTAAAATTTGCCGGACATTCATGTCCTGCGGTTTCTGGCGCGTATAAATTAACCCAACTGGCTTTGAAAAGTCTGTACGGTAATGAAACCCCTATCCGTGGACAAATCAGGGTAACATTCAAGGGGGGTGTTGACTATAAGGTAAATGGGCCGATATCTCAAGTCGTTACCCTAATTACGGGCGCTGCGGGAGAGAGTGGTTTTAAGGGTTTAGGGGGCGGCCGATACAACCGGCAAAACCTGTTATCTTTTGATGAGACAGCGGAAGCTGATGAAGATGCAGTATGCACCGCAATATTTGAAAGGATGGATAATAACAAAAGGATCGAAATTTCTTACAGCAATTACATGCTCCCTGCAAATCCCCGAATGGGAGATTTAATGCCGCTGTCAGTAACGGGCAAGGGAACCGATGCAGAGATAAAAGAGTTTGGGGAATTATGGCATGAAAGAGTCAAGGCAGTGCTGATGAATCCGCCAAACGGTATGTTTGTAATCAAGGAATAAACGGTTGGATGGGCTGAAACGGCACTAGTCCATGCAAATGTAGTTTGGGAGATGACGGATGACGATGGTGATTTTTTATATTTAACTATGAACGACGTATTATCGGACTCTATGGTAAAGGATTTAGGGACAACCAGGGAGAACTTATTGCGAAAATAAGCCGGATGAGTGACAAATCGCTACCCTTTCATTACCTCAATCTCTTTGAGCAAAACAAATATATGTCTTGACGAAGAAATTTAAAAATGTATAATACATCGGCATTTATTGGCCACAGAAATACAGAAATAAAGGAATCTGGTGAAAGGGGGTGGAACATAAGGGGAGATATAAATTAACGGAGAATATGCATTACGGTTTTAAAAAATAACTTTAGTATGAAATCTATACAAGAAAGGAGAAAGGGGTTATGTTTAGGAGGATACTTGCGGGGGTTGTAGGCGCAGCACTGGTCGCAGGGGTTGGTATGACAACAGTCCAGGCATATCAGGTTAAACCTGCAAAATTATGGGTTACGGCGATTGCTATTGGCACACCTATTGAGGGGGCAGAAATTAAAGTTGGTGATAATACGTGTACAACCGGAAAGAACGGTACTTGTGTATTTGAATTGAAACCAGGGATGTATGAAATTACAGTGCACGAACATGGTGGCGCAAGTGCTCATACCAGTGTTTTTCTCGAGGAAAGAGACATTCGGTTTATTTCTTTAGATTTAGGCGCTGCTGCACTTCACCCAAGTGGGCATCACTAATCGTGACAATACGCTGAATTTTTTAACCAATTTGCAATTTAAAGGCAGTTGTTAATTGTCTCTCTTAACAACTGCCTTTTTTCATTATTGAAATGATTAAATTAAAGAAAATACTTTGTCCAATTGACTTTTCAGCATGTTCTACATACGCATTAAACTATGCAATCGATCTATCCGCTAAAGAAGATGCTTCATTGTATCTCATACATGTTATAGAAACTCACATAAGTGATATTAAAGATATCGTACAACAAATAGATTTATTATTGGATGATACACAGACGGACAACTTCAGGATGCGCCTTGTCAACCTGATTCCTGATGACATACAAACACATATCACCATAGAACCAATCGTGGAGAAAGGCACCGCATTTGTGGAAATAATAAAGACTGCCAAAGACAAGCAGGTAGATTTGATCGTCATGGGTACACATGGCAGAACGGGGTTGGAACATATATTAATTGGAAGCGTTGCTGAAAGGGTTATACAAAAAGCCCCCTGTCCTGTATTAAGTGTAAGACTTCCAAAACAGATATTTTCAATGCCATAGGTAGTTAAATCCTCATTCCCTAACAACAAATATTGGCTGATAACCACCAAAGCACCCTCTTTTTATACAATCGTCTTTCTGCATACTATAAGCTAGTATCATTATTATCATTTCCTTATATTGTAATTGCGAAAATACTTGTGCAAATTAATTAATAGATGGACCTATAATATATTTTTTCGGTATGTCAATTGCGCTAGACCATAACAACATCATATAGACGATAAGATAATTACTAAGAAACACGCTAAAATTATTTCATGAGAGAGGTAACGTTTGTTTTCAAAAAGACATCCATTAAAATCAAGGGCATCGCGCTTGAACACCTCATCGCGAACTCTCACGAAAGCCAACAAGAGACATACCTATCGCACAAGGAGGTATAAAAAATGGGGATTCGATCGTGTCTTTGATGCAATAACAGACCCTGTAATTATATTCGATGCAGAGTTCAATGTAATAAAAATAAATAAGGCCGCTAAATACTTTTTTGTGGGATGTCCTGTCGGTAAAAAGTGTTTCTTGACAAAGCATAAATTTGCGCTGGCTTGTAAGAATTGTCCAACATGGCAAACATTGAAGACGGGAGCAACAACAACCAGCGAGATCTTAAGTCCAAAAACGAATACCCCTCTCCTTCTCAAAACATACCCTATTTATAACAGGCTTAAAAAAATAAAAGGCGTTGTATTGCTCGGTAGAGAAAGCAATGATGTGCCAACAAAATGGAAAGGATAAAAAGTCATTTGACATTGTTATTTAATTTAGTATATGATGAGTTTTGTATAATAGTATATTAAAAGTATGTTAACGCCTTTAATAAAGCACTTTTTGTTCATTCCGGTTATTTCATGAAACCTGCCTCACATAAATATTGGTTCATTTTACTATCCTTTTTCCTCTTTGCAGGATGCTTCAGTGGAAAAAGACCGCCGGTAATGATTTCTCCTGAGCTTGACAAAAGGGTTTATCAAATAACCCCATTGCCTATCACTGTTGGTCTTTATATCGATCCTCATTTGCGTACCTATGTTCAGGAAGCACCTTTGGAACAGCATGAGGCCGGTACGCCTCTCTATGTTTTTCCGGATTTTGTTTTTCCCATTGGCGAACCTCTTTCTTCGAAGATCGGGGAAACGTTAAAATTTGTATTTAAAAAAGTAGTATTCATAGATAGTTTACAGAATAAGGAATATTTGAATAAAGAAGCATTAGACGGGATACTGACCGTTAACTTAAAAAATTCTGACATAGAAATTTATGTTGAAGTCTCTGTATGGAGAGCTATTGGACGACACAATCTCTCAATCACGGCATCATTTCTGGACCGAAACCTGACTAAAATATGGGAATCAGAAATTGCTGTTGAAGGAAAGGGGCTTGACTTTGTAACGAGTAAGGTTGAACAAGAGTGGTGGATTACCACGGGTCCTAAATTTGGACCGGCAGTAGATGATGCAATCCAAAAGATCACCTATGAACTTGCCCAAAAAATCATTCATTCGAAGGAAATATCCGGCCATATTCATACCGCAGCAATGCCGCAACCAGGTACCCCTTAACAAAGGGGTTGTAAAGAAACGTACAAAAAAGAGAAGTTTTTACACGGTAATACGATAAAGAACGACAATAAAGAAGGTATATCACCGATTAATCACAATTTTGGCCTCTTTTCGAAGGCGTTCGAGTAACTTGAGTATCTCCGCATCCAGCACTTCCAAACGTACTTTTTCCTTAACGTCCTCAAATTGAATATCGGCCCCTTCTTTTCTATCAGTAACTTTTACAAGATGATACCCATATTCTGTCTGAATCGGTTCACTTACCTGACCTACCCTTAATGAAAATGCAGTATCCAAAAACGATTTTGCGAAGTTGCCCTTTCTTTGAATAAATCCTAAATCCCCTCCATTTTGAGCCGAAGATGAATTGGAGTACTTTTTTGCAACTTCATCAAAGGCAGCGCCCCGATCAATTTCTCTTTTGATATTTTTAATTTGTTCCAACGCATGTAAAAGTTCATCCTGTGTCTTCATATTTCTCGTATCAATGAGGATGTGGCTTACCTTGACAGACTCTCCACTAAAAACACCCTTGTTCTCCTCAAAATATTTTTTTAAAGCCTTATCGTCAAATTTATCATGGAAATACTTTTCAAGGGCAATAGAATATTTTACGCTTCTTTTGAATTCGTCAATAGTAGACCCTATCGATGCGAGGATTTGTTCCAATGATTGATTGATGTTCCCCTGATTGCCGGTAATAGTTCTTCTTATCAGGCCCACTTCCCTTTCAATCTCCTGGGGAGTAACAATCAATCCCTGCTTATCAATGAATTCATCCAACAATATATCAGTAATCAGTTGGTCAATGATTTCCTGTCTAATGGTATTAAGTGTTTCAGGGTCTGTATCCGTAAAGCTTCTTAGTCGGCTATACAACATCTCTTGCGTTATGCTCTTGCCATTTACCGTCGCAATAACATCGCCGGGGTAGCCTTTTTCCGCAGAAAATGTGTCTGGCTGAAATATCATTAAAATCAAACATGCCAGAAATATGAATCGTTTACTCATGTTAATTCCTTTCTTTTATGCGCAATTCGCGTATCTTTTGCTGAAGGTTCTGACGATGCATATCGAGCGCCTCGGCGGTACGACTGATGTTTCCCGAAAATTCTTCCAGTTTCTTCTTTATAAAATCGCGTTCAAAATTTTCTATCAGTATCCTCTTTGCATCACGGAATGAAAGACTATAATCAATTTTTTTTAACGTTACCACATTATCGGCCGGATGTTTTATCTCTTCCGGCAGGTCTGCGGTATCGAGAATTTCACTATCGGAAAGCACCACAGCGCTCTCAATAACATTTTTGAGTTGGCGGACATTGCCTGGCCAATTATAAGATACCAACATCTTCATTGCCTCGCTGGAGATTGATACCATACGTTTTTGATGCCTTTCAGAAAAATACTGTATGAAACGGTTCACTAACAGGGGAATATCTTCCTCCCGCTGTCTCAGTGGAGGTAGTTTTATATTTACCACCTTGATCCGGTAGTACAGGTCTTCCCGAAACCTGCCCTCCTCGATTTTTTCTTCGAGGTCACGGTGAGTGGCGCTGATGATTCGCACATCCACTGCGAGTGTTTCAGCGCCGCCCAACCGTTCAAACTTTTGTTCCTGCAATACACGCAAGAGTTTTGACTGCGTGCTCATGCTCATGTCTCCGATTTCGTCAAGGAATATTGTCCCCTTATTGGCCAGCTCAAACTTACCCAATCGTCTCTCCGAAGCGCCCGTAAATGACCCCTTTTCATGTCCAAAGAGTTCGCTTTCGATCAGGGTCTCTGGCACAGCTGCGCAATTCATAATAACAAGAGGCTCATTCCTGCGTTTGCTGCGTTTATAAATTTCCCTGGCTACAAGCTCTTTACCGCTGCCGCTTTCACCCTGGATTAATACCGTGACATCTGTCGTAACAACTTTTTCGATCTTATTAAAGACATCCTTCATCGCCTCGCTTTGCCCAATGAGTTCACCCATGCCTTCCAATCGGCCAATTTCTAAACGAAGCCTGGCATTCTCTTCCAGCAAGGAAAGTTTCTCGAAGGCATTTTTTGTAATAATTCGGAGTTCGTCGATTTCGTATGGTTTTGCAATATAATCATATGCGCCCCTTTTCATAGCCTCTACTGCAACCTTCTCAGAGCCGTAAGCGGTAACAATAACCACCAGGGGCGGGTTTTTCACAGCATTGATCATCTCCAGTATCTTCAGACCATCAAGTTGCGGCATATTGATATCTAAAAATACCAAATCGGGATGTTGTTCCTTTATCATTTGCAGCGCATCAGTGCCATCTTTTGCCTCATGCACCATATAGTTATCCTTTTCAAGGATCTTTTTCATTCCGTAGCGTGCAGCTTTTTCATCATCTGCGATTAATATTGATGGTTTTGGCATAGTCGTACATGAGAATGCGGATAGTTACAGAGACGGTTAACTATTTCCTGATATTCAAATTGGCATTGATACCGGCTCGTCTAAAGGAAAGTTTATCACGAATAATGCTCCACCGCCATTGCTCTCAACATGGATAGTGGCTTCTATGTCTTCCAGTTTCCTCTTCACAATAGAGAGACCCAATCCTGTTCCTGTCTGTTTTGTGGTATAAAAGGGCTCGAATATTTTTTGGAAGGACTCTTGCGGTATGCCAGGGCCGGTATCGGCAATCGTTACCTGAATTGCACGACTATCAGGCCGATGATGAGCGTCAATGTTTATCTCT
Organism: Candidatus Brocadia sp.; assembly: GCA_013360945.1. GTDB lineage: Bacteria > Planctomycetota > Brocadiia > Brocadiales > Brocadiaceae > Brocadia. Next base: position 53,574 of record JABWAQ010000007.1, on the reverse strand, counting down.
CCACCAGATGGCATCGCCTGGATAGCATTATAAAGCAGATTAAAAAAAACCTCTTTTAATGCCCCTTCATCTGCAGTAATTGGTGGAAGGTCTTTGGGCACCCGGCAAAAGGCTGTAATCTTATTCTGTTTCGCCTCGTGATTGATCACAACCAATGTCGAACGAATGACGTCTCCAATTTTGACACCATTTTTCATCTCACTGCTCGGTTTTGCAAATTGCAATAATTGATTGACAACCTTAGCCAACCGGTCTATCTCATCCACGATAATGATAAGACCTTCTTGTAACGGGTCATTTTTTCTTAAATCTTCCCGCATAACCTGGACGATAGCTTTTATAGAACTCAGTGGATTTTTGACCTCATGCGCCACGCTTGTAGAGAGACGTCCAAGGCTGGATAATTTTTCATTTTCATAAATCTTCCTTTCCAGGGCAAGCTTTTCCTCGATAATCTTTGATTTTTCCACTGCAGATCCAATTTCATTAGCAATGATCATGAGTTGGTCGAGATTGTCAGAAGCGATCGGAAAACCTATTCTGGCGCGTCCCAGGCTTAAAATGCCTGTGAGCTTACGATTGACAAATATAGGAAATATAAAAACGGCATCCAGCAGTCTCATTTCGTTGATAATAGAGACATCTTTTACCTCATATCGGTTTAGCACAACAAATTCCCCGTTAGCAAAAAACTGCATTATATGTTGAATATTTAACTGAGTTATGGGTTGATATTTTTTTTCTCCAACAATTTGAACCCGTTCGCTCTTGAAAAGCAGTAGGTTGGTGGATTTAATGGCCGTGGCCTTCTTAATGGTTTCTACCACATATTCAAGCAATTTCACAAAGTTAACAAGAGGGTCTGTGCTAATGACATGGCTCAATTCGTTCAAGAGATACTCACTATCCCCTGTGCGATAAAATATCAATTGTCTTAAAAGCCTTTGTATCCTTTCCTTGAGTGTAGGAAACCAGAACACAAGGCTTATAACAAAGACAGACTCCAGTATCTTGGAATTTACAAAATAATGGTGTTCAAGCGATTTCGCCAATTTTTTTATCCCAAAATAATAGAGACAAATCAAGATAAGGGTAAGAAACGAATAAAAGACACTGCGCCGCAGCACAAATTCCATATAATTATACCGGTAGACATAATAAGAAAAAATGATACTCGGAAAGATGGAGGATAACATGGAAACCAGCACAAGATAGTCTCCGATATAGGCGATCTTATTTCCATTCAAAAGCACCGTAAACCCAATTAAGGCAGCAATTGAAATCACTACCCAGTAAATAGCAAGATGAAACTTTCTTTCTTCCTTCTCTTCCACCGTCTTCGCAAGCCACCGGGAAATGTTTGCTGAAATAAATAGAGATATTATCAGCCACATCACAAAGGGCTTAATATAAGGTCGGGCGGTCATTATCAAAAGGGTGTCTTCCGACAGAATAAAATTTTTTATGACCACTGAAAAGGGAATAACGGGGAGATAAATAGCGCCAACGATAAGCATTTGCAAAGGTCTTTTAATGTGAGGTTTGTTTTCAAACAGAAACAAAACCGCCGTGTGTAACAGCAGGCTGGGCATGAAACCAATCCCCCCATAAGCAATTGCATCAGCAATAAGAACTACGGATTGGATGTTTCTTCCGAACAGGATAAAATTGAAAAGGGACACGGCATTCCCAAAGTGCCACATAGCCACACTGATAACAAGAAAGAGAAAAATGAGTTCACTCCCCGTCTTGTGTTTTCTTTGGACAATCAGGATAGAAAGGACTATATGGAGGATCGTCCCCAGTATAAAACCTATGAGAGATATAATTTCGTAAAGTGGCATATCCCGGCTAACAATATGTTACCAAATAAATGATTATTCTCAGTGTCTCTATTACAAAAAGAATGCAATAGTTACAGGAATCACGGGGCGGAGATCGGGAAATACAAAACAGAGCTGATAGCATAATCCCGGACAACACTAAAATGCTACCCAATACTTTATAATATTGGTGAGGAAAGCCACTGTCAACAGAAAAAGTATCTAAAGTAACTTTACCATAATGACTCTTGCCTTGACAATTTGCAAGGTGTTTCAGTAGAATTCAACATACATTCCTACACCTGTTAGGAACAGATTTTGATATTCATTTTTCTCAATTTGACAACCCCTTTACCCCCTTTACTAAGGGGGATTTGATTACGGCTATGTTGCGCCACAGATCCCAATTGAAAAAACCAACAAATATCAGTAAGATCATCCTACGTTCACCAAACTGGGTGGGCGATGTTGTTATGGCCACGCCAGCCTTCCGCTGTATCAGAGAAAACTTTCCCCATGCTGAAATCACTATAGCCCTCAATTCTTACGTCGAGAAACTTATTGAAGGCGCCCCCTGGTTTGACAAAGTACTTATTTTAGATTCAAATCCTCATGGGAAACATGCGGGGCCGGGCAATCTACATTCAAAAAGGCCACAATTTCTTTCCCTTGTAAATCAAATACGGTCCGAAGGATACGACCTTGGTTTTCTATTCCCGAATTCCTTTAGTGCCGCACTTCTCTTTTGGCTGGGTGGCGTAAAACGCCGTGTAGGGTATAAAAGGGATGCCCGTTCATGGCTGCTTACCGATGGAATAAACCGATTATCTGAGAATGGGCGCTTCCGCCCTACTTATATGGGGGATTATTACCTGCGCTTGTGCACGGCGGTCGGCTGTGAAGTACGATCGAAAGACTTAGAATTGTTTATTACCGAAGAAGGCCGGCGGCGTGCAGACAAAATCTTCGAAGATTATCATCTCAACAACGGCCATCCCCTCGTTTTGTTAAATCCCGGAGCTGCTTATGGCTCCTCAAAATGCTGGACGTCGGAAGGCTTTGCCACTACGGCAGACATCATAAGGAAACAGATGGATTGCAATATAGCCATCGTATGCGCACCCCGTGAAATACAATTGGCAACCGATATTGAGCAGGCGGCAAAATCAAAATTGGTAAATCTGGCAAACCAAATTATCTCCCTGGACGTCCTTAAGGCGCTCATAAAAAGATGCTCTTTGTTGATTACGGTTGACTCTGGCCCGCGGCATATTGCCGTTGCCTTTCAAAGACCTGTCGTGACCCTTATGGGACCCAATGACCCGCGGTATACAGAGTCGCCAGCGGAGATAGGGCAAGTAATCCGAGCCGATGCAGACTGTCTTGCCTGTCATTTAAAAGTATGTCCGAAAGACCACCGATGTATGACACAGATAAAACCGGAAAGGGTTGCCAGGGCAGGTTTGGATTTACTTAAATAACCAAAGTATATAGATACTATATCCCACCAAAAGGAGCACGCCTTGCCCGCGGGTAAGCACAAACTTCCAGGTAATCATGGGGATCAGGAATATGCTGAACAGGAGCATAACAGGCATATCCACGACCAGGGAAGTAGCATTGACCTGTAAGGGTTGAATTATAGCGGCAACGCCGAGGACAGAAAGGATATTAAAGATATTGCTACCCAGCACATTGCCTACACTGATATCGGATTCCTTACGGATAGCGGCAACCATGGAAGTAGCCAGTTCAGGGAGGGAAGTACCTACAGCAATAACCGTAAGCCCGATAACAAGTTCGCTGATTCCTACGATCCTGGCCATATATATTGCCGAATGAACGAGGAAGTGTGCACCCCCGACGAGTGCCCCGAGTCCTGTAATAATCAACAACACGTCCTTCTTTATACCGTCACGTGCCGATCCTAGAAACTCCTCAAACTCCTGTTCGACTGCCTTTGGTTCCTTCAATGCCATACGATATATATAATAGGTATAAACCAAAATACCGCCGAAAAGTATGCCACCTTCAGGACGACTCAGAGTACCATCCCATCCCATAAAATATAAAAGCATTGAGATACCAACCATGATCGGTGTTTCACGACAGAGGAGTTTCATATCAATGGTAAGAGGTCTGACCAGCGCCGATAGTCCCAATATAAGACCAATATTGGCGATGTTGCTTCCAATGACATTCCCCATGGCGATATCGCTTAAATGTCTGATGCCAGCTATTACACTGGTTACAAGTTCGGGTGTTGATGTGCCAAAGGCTACTATCGTCAGTCCTATAACCACGGGTTTGATGTTGAAGGAACGGGCAAATCTTGATGCCCCCCTGACGAGCCATTCCGCTCCAAAATAGAGCCCTGCAAGCCCTACAAAAAACAGCACTATCTGTAACAGCATGTTATTCATGGGATGTTAAAACTTTAAAAAAAGAATATGCTAACCTGAATGAGCCGGAAAAGATAAAATCGTTCGACTAAGCTCACGACGAAGTCCGAAGCACAAAATTTATGAGTCAACCCCGTCAGGGTTCAAAACCCTGACAGGGTTAATTTAACGTATAGGAATTTCAAACACCCCCCATAATCCCCCAGTTTACGGGGGGAAACAAGGGGGTAGGTCGCCGAAGTCCTAATTAATTCATGATCCGGAAAAGTTGTATTATATTAGCGAGATAAAAGTCTTTGTCAATATTAATTTAGAACTTCGTCTGCTTTTTCCCCTCCCTTGATGCTTACTGTTGGACAAAATTTCGGCTGAACAAAATGACCCTAATTGGGCGGCTATCATGTAAAACAGCTAATTTTGCTGGTTTTTTCGCTATAAGGCGCACACCATGTCCTTAAATTGCCTGCCACGATCTTCATAATTAAGGAACATGTCGTAACTGGCACAGGCAGGGGAAAGCAACACAATATCTCCTGATTTTGCCGTAGCGCTTGCCTGCCGAAATGCCTCTTTGAAGGTGTTTGGTGCGCATATTGACGGAGTTCCTTTTTGCGCCTTTTTCTGTATAATAAGTTCTTTCATTTTCCCCGCCGTTTTTCCAATGAGGACAACAGTCTTGGTACCCCTTGCGCACACCTCCGCAAATTTCTCAAAATTACTTCCCTTATCATACCCTCCCGCAATAAGTATTACCGGTGTTCGGAACGACGAAACTGCGGCCATGGCCGATTCTGGTGTGGTGGACTTGGAATCGTTATAATATCGTACGCCATTTATCTCCCTCACAAATTCTAATCGGTGTTCTAATCCAGCGAAAGCGGTGACGGCCTTCTCAATGTGCGGTCTCCTTGCACCAGACAGATAGGCGGCACACGAGGCCGCCAGGATGTTTTGCAAGTTGTGGTTGCCAGGAATCTTGATGCCGGATACACAGGGTATTGCTACCCTCTGACCATCTACGGACAGTACGATGTCATTCCCTTTTATAAAGGCGCCGCTTGTTACGGTTTCCTCTGTGCTATACCATAAAACATTACCTTTACACTCCATCTCCCATCTCCTTAACTCCGGGTCGTCGTAGTTGAGAATGGCATAATCTTCCGGTTTTTGATGTAAGATAATACCCTTTTTTGACCGAATGTAGTCGTCCATATCCGAATACCTATCCAGGTGGTTTGGTGATATGTTGGTTAACACACTGATGCCTGGGCTTTTTTTTGTGGTATGAAGTTCTTCCAGTTGAAAGCTGGAAAGTTCAAGGACTACGATGTCTGATGGCTTTATTTCTTCAAGTTCTAACAAGAGAGACTTTCCGATATTTCCACCAATCCACGTTATACGCGGTGTCTCTTGCAATATCTTGCTAATAAGGGTGGTAGTGGTCGACTTTCCATTACTGCCGGTGATACCGATAATGGGGGCAGGGCATAATTGAAAGAAGATGTTTATTTCGCTATCCAGTGGCACATGGTTATTCCTTGCAACTTGGATAAATCTTGAGTCCTTTGGTACGGCGGGATTAATGACAACCATGTCCGTATTGATAAAATCTTCCTCATAATGTCCGCCGAGTTTATATGAAATAGGTTGGCCTTCTAGTTGTTTTATGGAAGGGGCGAGTTCCGTGGAGTTTCTCAAGTCGGTTACGGTAACGTGTGCACCCTGTTTTGCAAGAAACAGGGCAACGCCCACCCCACCTCCAAACAAGCCTAACCCCATAACGGTGATCTTTTTATCTTTAAAGCTATACTTCATAGTTGGCAGAGCAGAAAAAGAGAGACTTGATTAATGAAAAAGCCATCCAATTATGGTAAAAAATAGTTTTAGGAGAAAACTAAGCCATAAAGAAAAGGTGGGCAATATGGGAGTTACCCGACGTACAAATAGTATCACAATAGAGTTTGGTTGTCAATTTCGGGTTGAATTAACAGGCAGCAGTTTAGAGGCGTTTTAAATGCTAAGACCAACAATAAATGATCCTGAATTTCTCACGTTAAATGACTTTTCTAAGGGCGGGGTAAAGTTTGTAACTATAGCTACAATGAGGGATAATAGTTACAACACAAAAAAATTTTCAGATTCAAATAATGTGAGACTCTGTACCAAATAAACTGAGACGTAGTAGTAATAGAACGAGTCATGCGCACGGTTAACATGCGGGTGAATGTGTGCAAATGGAGTATTGCCGGGGCACTGAATGTTACCAGGATTCGGTTTGCCTATTACTACAACGATTTTGATACTTGACAACTATGTCTTGGAGGACTTTTCTCAGGTCTCCACTTGACAACGCTACTAAAAGTCTTCCGAATATTAAAATTTATTTTTACGGTTACCGTTGATATAATTATTTTCATGGTTCTAAAATTTAACGATCATCTGCTTCCTGCACTTCCTATTATGGAAGACCTTCCGTTGGATAGGATTGTTGGAATTACATCGACTATCCCCATCGAGATTGTGTTTGCCGCCGGTTATATACCCATAGACCTGAATAATATTTTTATCTGCGACAGACACGCTTACAAAATGGTTGAAGACGCAGAGTCTGCCGGCCTTCCACGAAATACCTGTGCCTGGATCAAGGGCATCTTTTCTGCTGTCAGGAAATACCACATCCAAAAGGTCGTTAGCGTAATCCAGGGTGATTGTAGTAATAACCAGGCGCTCATGGAGGTCTTTCAGTCAGAAGGTATTGAAACCATCCCTTTTGCCTATCCACATAGTAACGCAGATCAAAGATTCTTACATAATCAGTTGTTGAGTCTTGCTGATAATCTGGAAGTGGATTATTCAAGGGCAGAAGAGATGAAGGAACGTCTGGATGCAATCCGGGCAAAGGTACATGAAATTGATAGACTCACCTGGGTAGCGAATACAGTAACCAGTGAGGAAAACCACATCTGGACGGTATCCACCAGCGACCTCATGGGGGATTATAATGTTTTTGAGGAGCGTGCAGCAAGATTTTTAAAATTAGTCCAAGGGCGCGAATTCATTCAGCACGATCTTAGGATTGGCGTTGTTGGTATCCCGCCCATATGCGAAGACCTCTATCCATTCCTTTCGTCCATCGGGGCACACGTCGTATTCAACGAGATTCAAAGGCAATTCAGCATGCCGTATCCCACAAAGACACTGATTGAACAGTACAGTCGATATACCTATCCCTATGATATCTTTTCACGTGTGGAAGATATTCAACAAGCAATACCACAACGAGGTATTAAGGGTCTCATCCATTATGTCCAGAGTTTTTGCCACCGGCATATCCATGATCGTATTATCAGGAAACACATCCAATTGCCCATCCTCACCCTGGATTGTGATCGTCCAGGATCCCTGGACGGCGCCATGAAGACCCGCATCGAGGCATTTATTGAGATGCTGAAATACCACGAATCGGAAACGCCCGTTGAATCAGGGAGGCGTTGAAATAATCTATTTTGCTCTAATCCGAAATCCTGACCGTTGCCCTCTACCCCTTAACCAGCATCGATACAATGGCCTTTTTGCAATCCATGAGGTTAGAAATGGTCAGACCGAAGATGCGTTGTCCAAAATTAGGAATCCATGCCCTTATGGATAAACGGCAATGACGTTTCCCACCACCCTCTGATGCATGGGATGGGTAAATTGCCACGTCGTATCCCGATGCCTCTCTGCAGATATCTTCGTGCATCCGTTGCCAAATCTGCTCACCGACCTCCAAATCCAGCCCAAACCGGATAAAATGTTCACCCAGTGGCGCATCACAATACAACCTGTCCTCCTCTGGATTATCCTTAAACTTTATAAGAAATACCCCATTCCAATTTCCATCAAAGGGAAAATCCTCCGATTCCAGCTTAAAATCGTGCCTGGCACATGCAAAATCCAGTATCTGATTTCTCATGGCTTCTAAATCCTGTCTGTCCGGTCTTCTTTTTTCCTTCATATAGTTTCATCCTTTCTTAACGCCTGCACTACCTTCTCGAAAAGTATCGCTTGCTTTTCCTATACTATAGCTTAAAACCTCACTTTTGCAAAAGGGATAATGATTGTGATATTGCCTCGACTTCGTGTACCAGTTTTTGACTCAGTTCTTTTATTGTGTCAGGTCTGCAAAGAATGGTATTTGTTTCAAAACAAGAAAGGGTTTTTTCAAATAGGGCGATTAATGTATTGTTGAATGCATCTAATAACATAGTTGGCTTCATATATATGGTGGAAGCGTTGGCTTCACAGTCAAAGTGTTTTGGAAGTAAAGATAATGTTATTCTGCAAACATGAGAAATAACTTCTGAAAATGCCTCAACTTTTAAGTCTTTTATTTTATAAAATGCTTCATAATTTGTGAATGTGTCGCTAGTATCGGTTGCATTGATCATCATCGACTGATAGTCAGGTGTTCCCTCAAAGATGGTTTGCCGGTGATGCAACAGATGGGCAGTTACAGCGGGGGTGGTCATAATATCCATTTCTTTCAGGAATTCATAATTATTTCGCACACTTTCCATCGTGGAATTGGGTTCGAACATAATAAAACCGAACGTGGGTTCAATACCATACTCCCGTAATAATTGAATAGCCTTTTTGTTTTCCCCAACGGTTGCATGTTTTTTGAATCGCTTCAATGACGCAGGATCGCCACTTTCCAAACCCAGAAAGACATTGGTAAGACCGGCCATAACGAGTCTTGAGAGGGTATATTCCTCGATGTCATTTGCACGGCATTCAAGGCCAAAGCGAATATCCAGATTGTTGGCAAGGATGAGTTCGGCGAGCGTAATGGCACGTTCCTTTCCGGGTTTTCCAGGACCAAAGAAATTGGCATCTGAAAAGTAGAAGTTTTCTATAGCATGTTCCGTGTATAATTTGAGGATTTCGTCAAATACATTTTTTGCACTCCTGCCGCGCCATTGGCTTATCTGCCCATAAAAGGGATTTAAGTAACAAAAGGTGCAACGCCCATAACATCCCCGACTTCCCTGGATATACGCTGTGATTCCCTTTTTCTGATAAAGGGCAATGTCGTGACGGTCAGGGTAAGGGAGTCGATCCAAATCCTGGATAGGAGGACGCGGATGAAAAACAACCTTTCCATTTCTATTCCTGAAGGCAAGCCCCGGGATATCCAATTCGCCTGAAATATCCTTTTCAGATAGGACATGTCTTGCAAGGTCAAGGGTAGTAAATTCGGGTTCACCAATCGTTATAGAATCAATGAATGGGAACTTCTCAAGGATTTTTTTATAAGCAAACGTAGGGTAATATCCGTAAAGATTGATATGCATTGCTAAATTATTTGATTTTATAGTTAAAAGCATATCAAAGACATCCAGAGTCCTTTCCCACAGATATACTACATGAACACACAAAAGTGCAGGGTTCTTTTTTAAAAGGTATGTGATAGTCTGTTCTATTGACCAGTCATAAAGATAGGCATTGGTGATTTCGATCTCTATCTTGTATTCACGCAATACAGAGGATATGTAACCCGTGAATAGACAGGCAGAGAGGGGGGCGTTGACAACGTCTTCAAACCGATTCGGGTTTTTGGGGCGTGGGGGTTCAAGTAATACAATCGACAAAGCAACAAATCCTTTTGAAATTTCTGAAGTTAAATTTATGTATAGAAATTTTTATTATTACTTATGTGTTTTGTAGAGCGAAGAGCCTCTTTGCTCTACATGGAAAAGTCACCGAAGGACTAATTTACTATAATAATTCGATGGGCTATTTAAAAGAAAAATATTATCTGGTGGACAATAGTTCACCCAACCCTTGCTCTCCACCATCAAAGACTTGTGAAGGACAAAGAAGGTCACCCATTCTTTGCGATAGGGGAAATATCTATAAGGGTAACTATGAATTTTACCGGCTTGACAGCAGTAAAAGGTCTTGATATATTCAGTTCATTGATTTCCTCCTATTTGATTTAAAGCGCCTTACGAAAGGAGTACATGATGGACGCTCAATTTATAGTAGATGAATCAGGTAATAAGACAGCGGTTATTTTGCCGCTTGAGGATTATGAAGAACTGTTAGAAGATATTCATGATCTAACGGTCATAGCAGAGCGCAAAAACGAACCAACTATTAGTCTTGAAGAACTTAAAAAAAGGTTAAAAGCCGATGGGCTCTTATAAAATTGAACCGAGGGGTTCGTTGGAACATGATCTGAGAAAAATTGATAGACAATTCATTCCAAAGATTCTTGATGCTATTGGAGGTCTTGCTGATAACCCTTTTCCCGTTCAATCCAGAAAAATGAAAGGCTCGGAGTCAAGCTACCGTTTACGTGTTGGAGATTATCGTGTAATTTATCAGATTGACACTGAAAATAAGGTTGTAGTTATTTATCATGTTCGACATAGAAAGGATATCTATAGATGAAATAATGGAAGTAGAAGGCTAATGGGGTCATATTGAAGTCGATTTTAACAGTCTGCTTATGGTCGAATAATGCAGTCAAAGATAATCCGCTAGTTCATTTAAAATCCTACTGGAGTTGCACTTTTTTTGCGGCTTTTCTTGAGGTCTTGTTCATAGTATTTCATCACACCTTTTAACGAACACAGGCTGCCACACATCGTGCAGGTATCTTCATCCATGGGGGGACGGCTATTACGGATCTCTTGCGCGCGTTCTTTCGTGATGGCAGTTTCGTACTGGGTCTTCCAGTCCAAATCCCTGCGGGCAATGCCCATCTTAAGGTCTAAATTCTTTGCCTTGTCTTTTAGCTTTACCATGTCACCGACATGCGCGGCGATACGGGCTGCCATGACGCCTTCACGCACGTCGTCCGGTCCTGGAAGGGCCAGATGCTCTGGAGGTGTGACATAGCAGATAAAATCGGCCCCGTAGCATGATGATAAGGCTGCACCGATGGCTGAAGAAATATGGTCATATCCGGGAGCTACGTCTGTAGTGATAGGTCCAAGCATATAAAATGGAGCATTGTTGCTGAGGCGCTTTTGGATAAGCACGTTGGCCTCAATCTCATCGATGGGTATGTGACCAGGACCCTCCACAATAATCTGCACACCCTTGCTTTGGGCATATTCGGCGATTTCCGAGTTGATAATGAGTTCCTGTATCTGTGCACGGTCGGTGCTGTCGTGGATGGCGCCAGCCCTCAGGCCGTTCCCGAGACTAAGGATTACATCGTGCTTTTTCATAATGTTGATGAGGCGGTCGATCTGTTCATAAAGGGGGTTTTCTTTCTTGTTGTGGTTCATCCAGGCCGTCAGGAATGAACCACCTCGGCTGACAAGCCCACCGTAACGGTATCCTTGTTTTTTGAGGCGTTCAAGTGTTATGAGGTTGATCCCGCAGTGGATTGCCATAAAGCCGATCCCCTCTTCTGCCTGCTGTTCGATGACATCAAAGAGGAAATCTGCTTCCATGTGAACTACAGCCCCTTTTTTCTTGTCGGTCTCAATAGCGGCTTGATAGAGAGGGACAGTACCCACCGTGAGGGAAATGGAGTCTAACACGCGTCTTCTGATATTGGTTAAATCACCTCCCGTTGAAAGTTCCATCAAGGTATCGGCGCCGTACTTTTCAGCGGTTTGTGCCTTTTTCACCTCCATCTCCATATTGATAATATCAGGAGAAGTGCCAATGCTTGCATTTACCTTTGTTTTGAGTCCTTTACCGATACCGACCACACGGGCCTTTCTATTTGGATTTCCATAGATGACGATCTGCCCTTTTGCAATACCATCACGGATAAATTCCGGGGAAACGTCGTCGTAGGCGGCCGCCTCTTTCATGGCTTCCGTTATGATACCCTCGCGTGCAAGTTCTAACTGAGTTTTCATGTATTTTCTGACTCCTGTGTAAGTTGAGTTAAACAACAAAAAACTCAACAAAATAAACTAACTTTTAATGGGTTCTTCCAGTATTAAGTTTTCGGTTGAAATATTGAAAATATCCTTCAAATTATATCTTTCTGTTGCCCCAATAATCTCTAAACCAATGACCTTACCTACATCGTCCAAATCTGAATTTATTCCTTCTTTCAATTCTTTTGTGTGCGACACTTCCTTTTCCTGTATCCTGATATAAAGTGCGTCCACTTCTTTATCATATTCAATTTTCATTTGTTTTTTGGCATGCCTGCTAAAATATATTTCAAAGTCTGCCATTATCTCCAACCATTAAGCCTAGTTGTGAAATTCCACGATTTTCGAATTATATTATAATGTCTTTGTCTATTTTATCACGAAAAATTTTTAGCAATACGTCTTTGTTGTACTTGCTTATATCCAGTCTTTTATCAAAGGGGATCGTGCCAAAAACAGGGAGACCCGATAGTCTTTTTATTTCATCCGCATTTGTCTTTTTAACGGTGTCGTCAGAGTCCTCAGTGGATTCGTTGATAATAATTCCTTTGACATCCAATCCGTGTTGACGTGCGTACGATACGGTCAGTAAGGTGTGGTTAATCGTGCCGATGGTGGGCCTGCAGACGACGATGAGCGGCAGTTCCATTTCGCTGGCCATATCCACAACAAAATAGTATTCGTCGAGGGGGACCAGCAAACCCCCAATGCCCTCGATAATGAGATAATCGTGTTTTTCACACAGGGAGTCGTAGTCCATGCGTATTTTTTCCAGGTCTATTTTTGTATTACTCAGACGTGCTGCCACCGTTGGGGCAAGGGGTTGTTCAAAACTGTATGGGTTGATAAGTTCGTAGTCGTCATCTACCTCTGCTGAGAGTTTTAAAAAAACTGCATCATCGGACACCAGTGCATTATTTACCCGTTTGCAGCCTGTAGCAACGGGCTTCATAACACCCACATCCAGTCCCCTGTCTTTATATAAGGCCGCTAATCCGCCTGCAACAATAGTTTTTCCCACGCCCGTGTCTGTGCCTGTGATAAAATATCCTTTTCCCATAAAAATTTCTCCCGATCAAAATAAGCTTGTAGATACGGTAAACAACGTAATGCAGTACAGCCGCAACCAAAAAAACTCAACCACAGAGAACACAATGAGTAGCCACAAAGAATACAATGACAGAAAACGAAATTGCGCGTAAAGTAAATGGGTGATTGAAATAAAAAGGATACCCAATGAAACTTTGTGGTCTTTGTGTAATGCTTTACGTTCTTTGTGGTTGAACTTCTTTAGTTGCGGCTTTGCTGCGCCAGGCCTCTATGCCTGTATTTCATACCCTCTTCACTCCCTGTCTCTGGTAACGACTTGTATCGATTCATAAGTGATTTCAAGTATGATGTCTAACTCGTTAACCTTGATACTTAATGGGGGCATAATGACGATGATATGCCCAAGGGGTCTGATAAGCAAGCCTTGTTTTCTGGCCTCGAGACAAACCCGAATCCCTACCCGTTCCACCCATGAGTATGGCTCTTTCGTGATTTTGTCCTTCACCAGTTCAAGGGCGGCGATAAGTCCGCATTGTCTCACCTCGCCAACGTGCTCCAGCAATTCGAAGCGTTTAAGGTTGGTCCGCAAATGATTAATCTTTGGTTCTAAATTTTCCAGGATATATTCCTTGTCAAATAATTCCAGACTCGCCAGTGCAGCCGCGCATCCTAAAGGATTTCCTGTGTAGGTATGTCCGTGAAAAAAGGTCTTCAACTCTGAATATTCGCCTAAAAAGGCATTGTATATCTCCTCTGTCGCAAGCGTAGCTGCCAGGGGCATATAGCCACCGTTAATTCCTTTGGATAAGGACATAATATCAGGGGCAACGTTTTCGTGGAGGCAGGCAAACATTTTGCCTGTCCGGCCAAAGCCGGTGAGCACCTCGTCCAGGATCAGAAGCACGTTATGTTTCTTGCACAAGGCGCGTGCTCCCGATAGATAACCGGCCGGATGGGTAATCATCCCGCCTGCCCCTTGCACCAAGGGCTCCACAATCATAGCGGAAATCATGTCTTTATTCTCCCGCAAGATATCTTCCAGTTTTTCAAGACACGCAAAAGAACAATCTTTGGGCTGCTTTTCAAAGGGACACCGGTAGCAATACGGCGCCGGCGCAAAGTGGGTCTTAAAATAGAGCGGTTGAAAGACCTTGTGGTAAATGTCGATGCCGCCAACACCCATAGTTCCGATGGTATCTCCGTGATATCCATACTGTAAGGCTACAAACTGTGTCTTATCTTTCAATCCTTTCTGCTGCCAGTATTGGAAGGCCATCTTGAGCGCAACCTCATTGGCGGTAGAACCATTATCTGAATAAAAGACCTTCGTTAGTCCCTTGGGAGCGATTTCCGCGAGTATCCCGGCAAGTTCGATGGCAGGTATATTGGATGGACCAAGGAGTGTGGTATGTGCAACCTTATCAAGTTGTCGTTTTATGGCATCATCGATCTCCTTCTTGCGGTGGCCGTGCAGGTTACACCACATGGAGGAAATCCCATCGATGTATTCTTTGCCGTCGACGTCCTTAAGAAAAACACCGTTTCCCTCTTCAATGATGAGCGGCATTTCTTTGGCATAATCCTGCATCTGGGTGAAGGGATGCCAGAGATGTCCCCTATCCCATGTCTCTAATTGTTCTTTGTATGTACTATCCGGCATATAGGTGTCTTATTTGTTAAACTCATAGCGTAGTATAGCCGCAATCAAAAAAAATTTTAACCACGAAAACACGAAGGGCGCGAAGAAAAAAGTTTGAAAGTTAAAAACGTTTGGATTAAAGACCTGCTTCTCAGACCGTTTAAGGAATGCAATGAAAACCTTGTTCTTCGAAATGGGAATCAAAAGTAAAAATGGTTTTAATTGCCGAATTGCGCATAATTTGTGGTGATAAGGACGTTTTCAGGGTTGAGCATTTTATTCCATGCCTCTTTTGCTTTTTTATGGTTGGCATCGTCTCTGTCGAGCAGGGCAAAAAATGCCGACGTATCAACAAAAATTCTCACTTGCTGAATGCCTCTACAAGGTATGTATCGTGTTTCCTTGAAATGTCACGTTTGCCGGAACTGAATTTGCCCACTATGTCAAGCGCCTTTTTCCGTCTTTCTTCGATGTCAACCATGGTGTTGGTTCGGATAATGGTATCGACTGCTTGCCTTATGATCTCTGCAACAGATAGATGCCGGGATAATGCAATTTTTTTTAATGCCTTTACCTGTTCTTCTGTCAATTGAATTTGAGTACGTACCATATTTACCTCCAGTGATTACATTCCGAACACAATGATAACAGATTTGACTAAGCATGTCAAAAGAGTATATTTTTACTTGTAAAAAACAAAATGATCAAATTAAAGCGGGTATTCCCGCTTGACGCTATTATCGCCAAACGGTATTATACTGTCGTGACCGTATCGTTCAAATGCAAAGAGACTAAAATGCCGCCGACACGGGTATCTGAAATAATAAAATGAAAAAGCTTGCAATCTTTTTCGTTTTTATTTAAGATTGCCCCGGGATGAGAAAAATAATTTCCCATCATTAACGCCATGTAGCCGATCTCCCCTGTAGAGAAAAATGATTGACCGAAAATCGGGTCCATGCAAGAATACACGCTATGACTGCAAACAGTAGCGAGCCCATCGACCTTGATGCATTGGCAACCAAATTTCGTCAATGGCGGGCTCAGCACAAAACACCGGGCACGGTTATCGATGCCCACCGGGAAGTCCTGCTGGAACGAGTGGCTCAATCAATGACATTCGAAGGCGAGCCGATTACGGTGAATCGTCTTAAAATCCTGTTAGACCAATGAGACCAATGAGCGAAGATGCAGGACAGTCAGGATCAACCCGGTCGTTTGAGACAACTGAGGGCGAGCTTACTTATCCGGAAGTCTCAGAGAAGCTCGCTGTCTCGCTTGCCCGGATGCTTGCTCAGCTTTTGCAAACTCCACCCGGCGAGATCATCATTACGCCCGAGTGGCTCTGCCAGAGGCACCGGGAACTCGCCGGGCACCTTTTCCCCGAATGGGCCGGCCGGTTTCGTACAACGGACGTGAGAGTTGGAACACTGGAGCCGCCCGCTTATTATAAAGCGCCGCTTCTCGTGCAGTCTTTCTGCGACGATTTAGACGAGCGGTTGCGACATGTGGACGTTGACAATCTGTCCGATATAGCGGAGTTTCTTGCCTGGGTGGACTGGCGATTTCAGTGGATTCATCCCTTCAAAGATTTCAACGGCCGCATTGGTCGCCTGGCGCTGGCCGCGCTTCTTTACAAGCTTGCCTTGCCCCCTGTCGAAACTGCGCCCACGGACCCTGATGGGCGTCGTGAATATCTCGAGGCCCTGCGGGCAGGTGATGCGGGAAATCTTGAACCGCTTCAAAAATTATGGATACGGCGGCTCGGAGAAGCGATCTAGCCAAAGCCGTTTATCCCGGAATATATCCTCTCTTTTTCGGTCAATGTTGCTGAAAAGAATGAAAAAAGCTTGCAATCTTCTTTGTTTTTGTTAGGCTATCCACTCAATGGGGAAAGCGATTTCCTGTCATCTCATCTATTATCTTTTATAGAGGAATCGTTATGCGGAAAATATATCTATCAGCATTGTTTTTTATGGCGTCAATTTCTATTTTAACAGGTTGCGCACAGCTTAAGCCCCACAAGAAACCCATCGAGCCCCTTGAAACGTTTGTTCCTCAAAATTTGGATGCAGAATCTCCGGATGTGAAGTATATCCAGAAAATTGAAAGTTTTGTAATTATTTTAGATGCGTCTGCATCTATGCAGGATGAATTTACTGGTGCCGTGAATAAAGGTCATTCCAAATTTACTGTGGCGAAAGATATATTGATGAGGATGAATGATACGCTGCCTGAAATCGATATAAACAGCGCCCTGGTAACCTTTGGACACGGATTTTTTGAGCACGGAAAAAATACTTTTGTTGTTTATGAACTCACGAAGCATTCACGAGGTCTTTTGGAAAACGCGTTAAACGAGGCAGTAATTCCCCGTGGCTGCAGTCCTGCCGGAAATGCGATTAAAGATGCAAAGAACTTGTTGCTGACGTCAGGGGGTCAAAATGCAGTGATACTTGTCAGTGATGGTGAAATGTTAATCGGAAGTCCCCTGTTGAAGGCACAGGATTTAAAAGAAATGTATGGAGACAGGGTATGTCTTTACACCGTTTTTGTAGGAGATACGGCCGAAGGGGCAGAAGAACTCAGAGACCTTGCACGGGAGGTAAAATGTGGCTTTTCGGTAACTGCTGACGGGATTGCATCCAGTGAAAATATGGCGGACTTTGTAAAAAAGGTATTTTTGACGGCTGTGCCGAAACAGGATATTGATAGCGATGGTGATGGTGTTTACGACAAGGACGATCAATGCCCCGATACGCCGATAGGGGCCATGGTTGATTCCAGGGGATGCTGGGTGGTAAAGGGAGTTACGTTTGATTACAAGAAGTGGGATATTAAAGAGGAGTTCGACTCGAATCTCGGCAATATTGTCAGTGTCTTGCAAAAAAATCCGGATATGCACATAAGGATAGAGGGGCACACGGACAACATCGGTTCAATGGAATATAATATAGACCTCTCCCGGAAAAGGGCCCAGGCGGTAAAGGATTATCTGGTCGGGAAGGGTATTGATGGGTCACGTATCTCTATCGCAGGTTTTGGCTTTCAAAAGCCCATTGCCTCCAATGACACCGAGGAAGGTCGCTCCCTGAACAGAAGGGCTGAAATTGTTCCCATAAAATAGAACGGTTATTGAGAATTTTCAAAAAGCTAAATTGTTGCAATATGAGAAATTTCATAACCGCTGGGGTTTATCCCCCGCAGTTGGCCGGCCACAAGGGGCTTCGTCGTGAGCTCAGTCGAACGATCGGCGCTACGTCTCAAAAGCTTTATGCCTTCCCTGAAGGAGGCGCCCAACCCCTTGTTTCTCTTTGCGATTTGCATCAGCACGCCCCAATTTCGACCATTATTTTCTTGCCCCTATCCATCTTAAAATATTTTTGAGCATTTCCCTGATTAATAGAGATCTCTAAAAAATCGGCGCTTCCCAAAAGGACAAGCGGTTCTCCTGCCTTTACATCCGTGTAGGTTTTACTCAATCCTCTGATCTTCTTTTTTCCAATGGTTGTTTTTATAGCATATTTCCGGATCATTTTTTCTGCCCCGGGCAAAAGGGGAAAGGCAGGAGATTGTTTGGCATACCTCCCCTTACGAAGGGGGAGAGCAGAAGGGGGTATCTTGTCCCTGTTTGTTGTAAGCTGGGATTGGTTGGTGATGTACTGCGTTATGTGTTCCCGTGTAATATTGGTAACAAGATTTCCAAACCGGTCAATATAGATGATCCGGCCCTCTAATTTCCCCGTTTCCTTATACTCGGGACCGGGTATGTCCAGTTGCTCTAGTTTGTTGATCTTATTGCCCAGTTGACGTGGTTTTATACCAAGCGACAGATGCGCTGCTACCGGCGCAAAGACGTCCCGGCCGTGAAAGGTATTGCTGGGAGACGGTAAGAAATACCGGTTGTTTGTCACGCGAAAGATACCTTTCGGGCTTTCTTTCTGGACGACGAAGCTAAGAATGCCATTATCAGGCACAAGGAAGATATGTTCCTGGGTCTCAACACAGACAACATCTCTCCGGCTTCCAACCCCGGGATCAACAACGGCGACGTGAATGGTGCCTTTGGGAAAGTAATTATAAGAGGTATAAAGAAGATAGGCGCCGTGAAAGATGTCTTGTGGAGGGGTATTATGGCAGATGTCGATAATATTTGCCAGAGGATTGATGCCTGCTATGACACCCTTCATAATACCCACGTATGCGTCCTGATTGCCGAAGTCCGTCAGTAGTGTGATGGTCTGTGATTGGCGCATCGATAGGCAATCTCCCGCAAAATTTATTTTTCATCCTTTTTTGAACTAACGGCGTCTTTTCTCCAAAAAAGAATGGACAGTAGGTCCAGCAATTTATATCCACGATCCGATGTTGGCCGCAACACTCGGGACAAAGCCAGTCACCGAGTTCTATGCACAAACGCTCGCCCGTATGACGAATGCATTTCTTACAGCGTACCATTTTTCAAAACAAATGCAGGTAGTGTTTTTTTAATATAATAGGAAAAATATGGTAATGATAAAATAGTTTAATTTCAAGGACTTTTTAGGTAAGGGACTTTTTTGGTAATGTCAAAAGCCCCGTGTAGGAAATCGTTATCACCTTTTTGATAGAATCTTTGAACTTGCAAGATAAGAGAAGCCGGGGTTCCGGAGTCAACAATCGGGAGTTCAAAGGCAATTATTGCAAACGCCGGGGCGGATATGGAAAGAGGCCGGGTGTGCTAAGACTTACAATAAATGAACCTGAAATTCTCACTTTAAATGACTTTTTTAAGGGCGGGGTAAAGTTTGCAACTATAGCTACAGTGCGGGATAATTGTTGCAACACAAAAAAATTTTCAGATTCAAATAATGTGAGACTCTGTGCCAAATAAACTGAGACGTAGTAAAATAGGACTGTAGCTGTCTGGATACCTACTGCCCTGAGTTACACATCCGGCCATTTTTTTCACCGGGGTATCCGCTTTTTCATTACTTGACTATAAAATAATTAAATATTGCAAAAAATAAATTTATTTTATTTTTCCTTTGCTTTCATGCATACTCTTTGTTACCATCTTAACTATAATGGTTGGTTGTATGATAAAGTCGTATTATATATTGACGTAATATAAGGCTGCCAGGTTAACAACCTCGTAGCCTTTTTTGTTTTTAAAAATTTTTATATTATGAGAGGGGGTGATTTAGGAATGGCAAATGGAACCGTAAAGTGGTTCAATGACAAGAAGGGATTTGGTTTTATTTCACAGGATAATGGGCAAGATGTTTTTGTACATCAAACCTCGATCCAGACCGAAGGGTTTAGAACCCTTGCCGAAGGAGATAAGGTCGAGTTTGAGGTCATAAAGGACCAGAAGGGCTACAAAGCCACCAAAGTCGTCAAATTATAAAGTTATTAAAAAGCACACTCTTATATTTTAAAGAATAAGTAACGACAATAGGTCAGGTGTATAAAAATATGGAGTAGTCACTTAAAGAATCGTTATAATTACGACATGAAAACCCCAATATCGGTAAAAGGATATTGGGGTTTTTTGTTTAGTCTAAAACAGACTCACCGCTAACGCCCATCTTTCTCTTAATTTAAGCGCATTCATTTTCCCCGGCTGTGCTTATTTCTTCAGCCACTGCGCGGCGTCTTTTGCCCAATAGGTTAAGATCATGTCTGCCCCGGCGCGCTTTATGCCTGTAAGAATTTCCAGGGCGACTCGCTTTTCATCAATCCACCCTTTTTCTGCCGCTGCCTTCACAACGGAAAATTCACCGCTGACATTGTAGGCTGCAACAGGATAATCGAATTTATCTTTTATAATGCGGATGATATCGAGATAGGCCAGCGCCGGTTTCACCATCACGATGTCTGCGCCCTCTTCAATATCCAGCGATACTTCGCGTAATGCTTCTACAGCATTGTGAGGATCCATTTGGTAAGATGAACGGTCTCCAAATCCCGGTGTGGACTCAGCAGCCTCCCGGAAGGGTCCGTAAAACCCGGAGGCATATTTGGCAGAATATGCCATGATGGGGATATGATGAAATCCTTCCTCATCAAGGGCTTCCCGAATCGCTCCTACGCGGCCATCCATCATATCACTCGGCGCTACGATGTCTGCGCCTGCCTTTGCATGGGAAACGGCCTCTTTCACCAGGAGTTCTAAGGTCATGTCGTTATCCACATCAAAGTGACCCGTCTTATCGTCCCTTCTGACAAATCCGCAGTGTCCGTGGTCGGTGTATTCACACATACAGACGTCTGTGATCACCAGGATATTTTTTACCGCCTTTTTTATGGAGATAATGGCCTGTTGAATTATGCCATCGTCTGCATAGGCGCCGGAACCCATTTCGTCTTTTTTTCCGGGAATTCCAAAGAGGATGATGCCAGGTATCCCCAGCCCTTCCAATTCCTTTGCCTCTTCCGTAATCCTGTCAACAGACATCTGATAATTTCCTGGCATAGAGGGTATCGGTTGTTTTATGTCTTTCCCGGGTCGGACAAAGAGGGGCATAATCAGGTCATTTACGGAAAGGTGCGTTTCTCTCACCAACCTTCTGATATTTTCATTCTGACGTAACCGGCGTAGCCGCTGTTTTGGGAAGCTCATAGTATTTTTCCTTAGAAAAGAGGGATAAAAGGGGGGTTGTTTAGATAAAACAGCCCTTAACTTAATAATGATATTGCCTTATTAACTTCTGCGAATTTTGCGATGATCTGAACCGTAACAAAGAATTATATTCAGCATATGCCGAGATGTTAACACAAAAAACAGATTTTTATATATTTTTTATATTTCATCTTATTTTCTTTGCAGTTGTGTAAGGTTGATTAAGGCGCTTGCCTTTTACCGTAGAATCGTTCGACTGAGCTCACGACGAAGTCTAAGGTGAACCCCATTGTCTAGACAATGGGGTTCACCTAACTGGGTACTGAGTATAAGGAATCCAAAAAGGTATTTCAACCGTTATTTTCACTTCGAGTAAACGTTACGATTGTTCATCATCTTTAATTGACTTCAATAAAAATAATTGCTAGAATCCTCTGCTCTGGCGTAATAAAGACTTGCCGGAGAATTTCTGATCAATACCCTCAGTAGGGGCAGGTTTCAAGCCTGTTCAGTGTAGGGGCAGGTTTCAAACCTGCCCCTACACAGTGTATACAACGGTGTTGTTGCTTTTTTCGGATTCCAAGGGGGATACCTCTTGCGAAAGCAGGGGATGGGAATGACTGTTGATACTATTATATCTGCTGATTTATGAAGTTCGCTATAACATTAATAGGGATAATTGCATTATGAATACATCTGAAGATAAATTCACTTCGCTATTCCATGATTTGGTTGAATTGATGCGGAAGTTACGCAGCAAGGACGGGTGCCCGTGGGATAAGGAACAGAGCCATGCGTCCCTAAAACCACATTTGGTTGAGGAGGCTTACGAGGTGATCGATGCCATAGATTCAGGAGACCCTGATAAACTCAAGGAAGAACTGGCAGACCTCTTTTTCCATATTATTTTTCACTGCCAGATCGCAAAGGAAAAGGGAGAATTTGATATTGGTGGTGTAGTGGCGCTCTGCCTTGAGAAGATGACCCGCCGTCATCCCCACGTCTTTGGAGATGCCACTGCAACTACACCGGAAGAGGCCATTCACCAATGGGAGCAGATCAAGAAGCAGGAGAAGGGATACGAAGAGAGGAAGTTTGTCGTGGACGGACTGCCCAAGCATCTTCCCGCCTTGCAAAAGGCCCAGAAATTACAAAAGAAGGTGGCAAAGGTAGGCTTTGACTGGACGAATATCAATGACGTGATTGCTAAGGTGGACGAAGAACTCTGTGAGGTAAAGGAGGCCATCCGGGAAAATAAGCCTGGAAATATTGAAGAAGAGATTGGAGATCTCTTATTTTCAGTCGTTAACCTCTCGCGATTCCTGAAGCTCGATACGGAGAACGTGCTTCACAAAACCATCTACAAAGTTGTCGATCGCTTCAAAAGGGTTGAAACCGAACTTGCGGCAACGGGAAAGGACATCGGGAAATGTACGCTGGAAGAAATGGACGCAGTCTGGAATAAGATAAAAAAATTTGACGCTCGAAAAAATCTTTAAACTAAAAGAAAACGGCACAAATATCCGTATCACGGCTTGTTTGCTCCTTTTTGCCACTTTCTATTATGCCTTTTTCGCTGAGTATTACAGAAGGTTTGTCGTTCGGATTCATTTCATATTCTATGATAAAGCTCATTACCGGCAAGCGCCGTGATTTACACCTTATTCCATCTGGTTTCCACGGCATTTATCATCAGATACATTTTCCTGAAGATGTAACAAGCTTGGTATAATTCACCGGACATGCTGATGGCATTTGATATATATCCTTTGAAGATTTTATATTTGCCGTTATAATAAAATCATGAATGGTTGTAAAAGTAAAATTCAACAATTAAAGGGTGGCATGGACAAACTTGTTTGTCCGTGCCTGATCATGTGAAAAACGGTATGAATGAATTGATAGCGAACGTTGAAAAGACAGTTTACCCTATCATCCAAAAAGCCTTGCTCCAGAAACGATATGAATTGCTCGAAACCGAGGCCAAGGAATTCATTGAAGCATTTGGTATAAAAACCCCAGGACACATAGCTACGTCTTCTCGTGGAGAAGCAATTCAAGCAGCAAAATCAATTGGATATCCCGTTGTCCTCAAGATCGTCTCTCCCGATATCAGCCATAAAACCGATGTGGGGGGAGTAAAGCTCGGTATAAAGGATGACTACGGCGTTGCGGATGCCTATGATGAGATTATAGGAAATGTTAAAGAGAGGCAACCGGGCGCACGAATTCAAGGAATTCTTGTTCAGAAAATGTCGCCGCCTTCTACAGAAGTTATCGTAGGGGGGCTGAGAGACCCTCAATTTGGTCCGACGGTGATGTTTGGGTTGGGTGGTATTTTTGTTGAAGTATTTAAAGACGTTTCCTTTCGCATCGCCCCGGTGAGTGAATATGAGGTATTCGATATGATTCACGATATAAAAGGGGCTAAGATTCTGAAAGGTTTTAGGAACAGGGAAGCAGTGGATATTCCCGCACTGGCACAAACTAT
Organism: Candidatus Brocadia sp.; assembly: GCA_013360945.1. Classification (GTDB taxonomy): domain Bacteria; phylum Planctomycetota; class Brocadiia; order Brocadiales; family Brocadiaceae; genus Brocadia. The sequence continues at coordinate 29,673 of JABWAQ010000007.1, read as the reverse complement.
TATGCAGGTATCAGATATTATGGTGAACATAGAAGAGGTTGGGGAAATAGACCTGAACCCGGTTCTCGTTTATCCGGAAGGTTTAAAAACCGTGGATGCAAGGATTGTTTTGCGTCAAATTTAACGTATAGGAATTTCAAACACCCCCCATAATCCCCCCGTTTACGGGGAGAAACAGGGGGGGGAGTCGCCGAAGTCCTAATTTGTGTGACTTGATAATTCTGGTAATGATAAAAATATTTTGCTGAAAAAGTAAAAACATCTGTTATCAGAGACTATTGAGGGTATAAGTGAAACTAAAAGAGACTGCGTTTACGGTAAGGGCGGAACGCGCCATCCTTTTCCGTGTTATGTTATCAGGAGATCGTAATGGCACAGAATCGCCTTTAGAAGAACTTCTACGGTTAGCCGAAACTGCAGGCGCAAGCGTTGTCCGCACGGTAGTTCAGAAAAGGGTGAACATCGACCCTGTGTATTATATTGGGAAGGGAAAGGCGTCCGAATTAGCCGTGATTTCAACGGAACTTGATGCCGATGTGCTTATTTGCGATGACGACCTTACCCCGGCACAGGTCAGGAATCTGGAAAAGGTTATTGGAAAAAAAGTAATCGACAGAAGTGAATTGATTCTGGATATATTTGCTACCCGCGCGAAGACTTTTCAGGCAAAACTTCAGGTGGAATTAGCTCAATTGGAGTATACCAGACCCAGATTAAAGCGGATGTGGACGCACCTTTCCAGGATCGAGGGCGGCATTGGAACCAGAGGGCCCGGTGAAAAACAATTGGAAGTTGATAAGCGTATTGTGTTAAGGAAGATCCACGACCTGAGAAGGAAGTTGCATGAAATTGAAAAGAGGCGTGAACGATTAGTCGCCTCGCGAAAGGAATTTTTCACGGTATCCATTGTAGGATACACAAACGCAGGGAAGTCAACCTTGATGAATGCCCTGACGGAGGTTGATGCCCTTGTAGAAGACAAATTATTTGCAACGCTTGACACAAAAACCGGCATCTGCAAATTAGAAAATGGGAGAAAGGTTTTAGTCAGCGATACCGTTGGTTTTATCCAGAAGTTGCCCCATCATTTAGTTTCCTCATTTAAAGCAACCCTCGAAGAAGCCCGTCACGCCGACCTGCTCCTCCATGTTGCAGACATTAGCTCCCCCATCGTTCACAGGCAAATCGAGGCGGTGAATACCGTGTTGAAAGAATTAGAATGCGACAAAAAACCGGTGATCATGGTATTGAATAAAATAGATGCCGTAAGGGATGAATCTCTTGTTCCTTTGATTCAGAGTCATTTCAAGGATTGCATTACCATTTCTGCAAAGACACGCCGGGGAATAGAAGGCTTGAGACGCAAAATCGGAGAAATACTCGAGAGGAATTTTATGGATGTGGAGCTTACCTGCAGTCCGGGCAATGGGAAATTAATTGCCTATCTCCACGAACATGCGCATATTTTAGCGAGTCATTTTGACGAACAGCAGGTAACATTCCGGCTGCTTATCGAGGATAAGCTCATGCAAAAATTACGTATGATGGACGACAAAGTTCAGATAAAAGAAGCTGTAGAGCCGAATTGAGTTGTTTTTAAACCGTTTGGCAAAATAACGAGTCCCAAAATGTTTTTCCATTTACATTGTTTGTTACAGGCTATAATGTGGAACAACAATCGCAGCCTGACGTCTACTCGACCGTTAAGTTAAAATCTCAGGCAAACTTTGTAGTTGACAGTGTTTATCGGAAAGCTTACAATTCGGCAAAAAGCTAAGGCGTAAAATAGGATCTCCACTCAGGCTACCAGCTCAAACCATTCTGCCAATCGTTTGAAACTTGGGAGTTGTTTATATGACTGGCTGGGCAAAAAAACCGACTATTTCAACATATCCCTGCATAACTATCTTGCTTCTTTGCCTTATTTTTTTTCATTCATCTGAAATTTTCGCTCAGGGTACAGACACATCACAAATTTCCATCAGAAAAACAGATGTACCAAACAAGACCATACCCAGCGCAGAAGAGAAGCATGCAGATAATATGAAGGCTGCTCTGGCAGAAGAAATCTCAACGGAAGCTATCTGGTTTGGTTATAGGGGAGAGGTAACTATTGCTACGAGACTTGAAACTCCGGTCAACAAGGCGCCGAGTATCGTTACGGTGATTACCGACGAGGAGATTAAGAGTCTGGGGTATCGTACTTTTGTTGAAATACTCAGAACCGTACCTGGATTTGAGATATTAAAGGAGGCTGGCACCGGAGTCGTTGAACCTGCCGTCCGTGGTATTGCAAGTGCAAGCAAAGTAAAGGTAATGCTCAATGGACATACCGTAAACACAACAGCTACCGGTTCCGCCTTTGGCAGGTTTGATGATTTCCCGGTAGAAAATATCAAGAAGTTAGAAATTATTCGTGGGCCAGGTTCGGCCATGTACGGTGAAAACGCATTTTCGGCGGTTATCAATATTATTACCAAGGACGCAGCGGATATTGACGGTGTGAGGATAAGCAGCGGTTACGGAAGCTTTGATACATACGAGGAAAATGTCGTGTTTGGCGAGCGGGTTGGGAAGGTTGAAGTCTCTGGTATGGCCCATTATAGGCAGACCACAGGCTTTGATGGTGAGGTTGAAAGTGATTTTCAAACAATCTTTGATAGCTATTTCGGGTCTAACGCATCATTGGCTCCCGGGCGTGTGCATGACGGGAGACAAGAATATGACCTTAACCTGAAAATTGCGTATGAGGGCCTATGGCTTCAGGGATGGTACAGTAACAAGAACCGTGACCCTTTTATTGGGGGAAATCTTGCATTAAATAATGAATCTAATATTGAAAATAACTATGTGTTTGGAGAGATAGGGTATAAAAAGACCTTTGAGGAAAGATTTACCTTAAGGCCGAGAATCTACTACGATCAATTTGACAGCAACAGTTACTTTGAAGCATTGCCAGAAGGCACAGTCTTACCTGCGGATACGGATGGAAATGGGGTCCCGGAATTTGCCGTCTTTCCTGACGGGGTAATTAATGTTGTCAAGGGAATCGAAAGGGTTGCAGGTACGGAGATTCCTTTTGATTACCAAGTATTCGATGGAAATACGCTTACCCTGGGTTTTGAGTATCGGTTGATCAATCAATCCAACAACTATTTTTTGAGCAATATGGATCCGGTAACGGGGGCGCCGTTGCCTTCTGTCCAGGATTTTTCAGATTCAGCCCCCTTTCTTGAAGATGCCACGCGAAGGATAATGTCCGTTTATTTTCAGAATGTATGGGATATTACAGACACCTTGAATCTAACCGTTGGTGTGAGGTATGACCAATACAGCGATTTTGGTGATGCTACCAGCCCACGGGCAGGTTTGACGTGGATATTTATGAAAGATGCATCAGTGAAGTTTCTCTACGGAAAAGCATTCCGGGCGCCGAGTTTTTATGAAATGTTTAGAGGCGGAAGCGGGAATAAAGATCTGGATCCGGAAACCATTATGACCTATGAGGTTGAATTGAGTTACAAATTTAATAAACACGTTACCAGCAGGGTTAGTTATTTCTACAATAATATCGATGATCTTATTTTCCTGAAACGTGGTCAGGATACCCCTGTTTACGAAAATCTTACGGATGCCCATGTTCAGGGTGTCGAGATGGAGACCCGTGTGGACATTATAAAGGATAACTATGTTTTTATGAATTATACCTTTCAAAATCCTGAAGATAATCATGGGAACGATATGCCGTTTGTTGCTCAACACCACGGCAATTTCGGTGTAAATGTACACTATCCGAAATATATCAATACCAATCTGAGCGCCTTTGTCAGTGGGACACGCTCCAGGGTTGACGATGATACAAGAGACAATTTGCCGGCTTATGCACTTCTCAATCTTTCCGTCATTGGAAAAGAATTCTTCAAAACCCTGGAAATACAGGGGACGGTCTTTAACATGCTTGATAAAGATTACAGCGACCCGGGCGCTATTTTCATACCAAAAGACTTGCCTCGGCCTGGAAGGACGTATTTTGTTGGTTTGAGCTACCAGTTTTAGGCGGTTATTTTTTCCCCTTCCTTTCTCGTCGTTTTAAGCCTGAGAATGATAAAGAGGGTAACGGATACAATAAACATACCAATGCTTATGATCTGAGAGACGGTAAGAAGGTTAAAGAACAGCGGATTATCTCCCCGGAGTGATTCCATGCAAAATCGTATGACGGGATAGATTATCCCAAAGAGTAATAACACCTCGCCATCCCTTTTCCGGTACTTAAAGAAGGCGCTGAGAATAAAAAAAAGCGCTACATCAGAAAGAAATGAGTAAAGCTGTGTGGGATGTATGGGCAAGGTATACGCATCAGAAAGGTGGACTAAGCCGAGTTCGCATTGATGAAGGAAGGCCGGGCTGCCATCGATCATGCCCGTTTTGTCCAGTGTCCTCGGAAACCGGACTGCCCACGGGATATGGGATGCAACCTTCCCAAAGCAGCATCCGTTCAGGAAGCATCCGATACGGCCAAAGCCGAGTCCCAGCGCTGCAGATGGCATGAGAATGTCAACGAGCTTAAGAAAAGAGAGATGATGCTTCCTGACGTACACAAACAGGGTAACGATGCCGGCAAAGAGTCCTCCATAGTATACTAAACCGCCTTCGTAAATCTTGAAGACACTTAAGAGGTTATTTTTGTAATCCTCAAAGAATTGGATGATGAAAAAGAGTCTTGCCCCCAAAATACCCGTTAAGACGAGATAAATCCCGAGATCAGTAATTTTATTAGGGTCGATACCTTCCTTCTTTGCCCTCCAGCGTGCGATGGTAATGGCCACCAAAAAGGCAACCATCAGCATGAATCCATAAGAATAGATTGGTATGCTCTTGTGAAAGAAAGGAAGGGGGATTTCGAATAGGATTTTTCTCATGACAGGGGAGTATTGATGGGTTTATTATTCCCATCTACCAGAACAATCCTGGGTTTCCAATTTCTTGCTTCTTTGTCATCAACGAGACAGTAAGAGATAATGATAACCTTGTCTCCTGGCTGCGCCCACCGTGCAGCGGCGCCGTTTAAACAGATAACACCGGAATTCCGTTCGCCTTCAATCACGTAGGTTTCCACCCGTGTCCCATTATTAATGTTAAGGACTTGTACGCGTTCATAGTGTAAAATATCCACCGCGTCGATAAGTGCCTTGTCGATCGTGATACTGCCACGGTAATTGAGATTGGTTTCCGTCACCGTTGCGGCATGGATCTTCCCTTTGCACATCTCCCGTAACATAGTTTCTCCTCTAGTGCAATGTTTAGAATTTCAAATTTTTTGGTTAAACAATGAATAGACACGCCCCTGTCCTCCCCAAGATGGGAATCCTGAAAATCCCTATTGCTCCTGCGGCTGATAATAGCTCCTGACGCATGTCTTGACCAGGTCAACAATCTCTTCATCTTTCAGCTTGCCCTTATAGCCAGGCATTTTCCCTTTGCCATTGGCAACGGAGATAATTAATCTGGAATCTGATACGTTATCCTGCCATTTGGTATTGGTAAAATTAGGCATTTTGTAGATTAACCGGCCGACAATACTACCATTTCCGTTGACCTTGTGACATTTTCGACATTCCCTGTCATAGACTGCCCAGATACCGCCCCTTTCTGACAGGGCCTGCTGTTTAGAATTACATCCGTAAGATAACAAAACGCAAAAAACAAAGATAATGCTAAAGGAAACAATTTTTTTCATCACTCTTTCTCCTTTTATAAGGCCTTCTCAATATTAACAATTTCGTACGTGGATTCCCCTTCGGGCAACCTGATAGTAACTGTTTCTCCTGCAGTCCTGTTTAATAGTCCTTTTCCAATGGGTGACTGGTATGAGATAATACCTTTTTCGATATCGACGTCCCAGGGGCCTAGTATGGTATACGTTTCTAATTCCGTCTTGTCCTGGTGCTTTAGGGTAACTTTTGTGCCGGGAGAGATTATACCGGCTTGAATGGAATGTTGGTCAATGATAACAACCCTCTGTAGTTCTGCCTTCATGCGTTCCGCCTTCTCTACCAGCATGGCCTGTTTTTCCCGTGCAGCTTTGTACTCTGCGTTTTCACGCAGGTCGCCCCGGCTGATAGCCTCGCCGAGGTCGCGTGCATTTTCTGCAAATTCTACGTTCATAAGATGGTCGAATTCCTTCTTTTTTCTTTCATGTCCTTCTGTTGTGACATAGATTTTGCTTTCATCAAGTTTGGGAGAACCTGGTACATCAAATAATTCGGGGTAACGGTCATGAATGACACTTTCGATAGAAACTTTGAACCAATCCTCCAGGCCCTTACTTTCGGAGACAACGTTATAGATACCTTCTGCATTGGCATCATTCAGGATTTGTATGGCATAATCGTTGCCTTTGTCCTCAAGGAGGTTTTTGATCTTATTTGCAAGGCTCTTTAAGACCCCGTTGCGCCCTTTCTGAATCTTAAAATAGATGTTGTCTAATAGTTCAATTAATCGATTAAACATGGTAGCCGGATCGATGCTTTTATGGAGTTCGGTGTATCGTCCGTGCATCCCATTTTTGCAAAACCAGATATAGTGTTCCGGATAGGCGTTGAATTGATTAAATATCTTGAGGGCTATCCCCTCAACGGCATACTGCCGGTTATTGTTTGTAAGTTCCTTGATAATGAATTCCCACAAATTGCCGTTGTTAACGAAAAAGAGAGAAACAAATTCATCCTGCCAATTTTCCGGTTTGACCCTTTTCATTACATCAAGGACTTCTTTCTTGTATTCTAACAGGGTCATTTTATCGACGAGTTCCGGGAAATTTTCATTTGTACGGATGAGGGTTTCTATCCTGTCTTTGTATTTCCCATGCTCTCCTTTGAAGAAGCATTGTACTTCTTCAAGGAGTAAGAGACATTCTATAGCAGCGGAAAGGTTTGTTTCATACAATTTATCGGACTCTTGTGCGAATAGATTGGTAATTTCATGCAGGGTTTCATTGCATACTTCGGTGCTTTTCATTTCAGAAATATATTTTTTGGTAATTTCTATCTTTTTGTCAACATCCCTGGTATGGGTTAATCTTTCGAGTATTTCCTGGTGATGTGTCATTGGTGAGGTGCGAAACTCCAGAAAGGAGGTGGTGGGGGTACCGTCGGTAAGTTTTATATACGGATCTTTTTTGAGTAATTTTTTTGTATTTGTCCACCATTTTCCCCATGCCTCAGCAGGAATAACGCCCGTTGTAAGCCGATTCTTTATACCGGAAACCGATGCCTTTCCTCCGAAATATTTTAAAGTTAGCTTAATCAAATCTACAGGGTTTTCTTCAATCATTTTATTTAATACATCTCTTTGGGCGTAAATCATCGCCAATAAATCATCCTTGTCAAGCTTCCGCAATATGCCCGGGGCTATATCCATAGCAATACTGTGATTATTCTTTTTTTCAAAATCGATATTTACCTTTTCGCCTTCTGTGTCAATTGAAAGTACCTGACCAACGCCCCAGCTCTTGTGATAGACATAATCGCCGCGATCGAGATAAAAATACTTTTCCAGCTTCTTCATAGCTCCGTGGATGTCGGACGTTGCCTCTATATCTGTTTTTTCAATCAGATTCTTTGCATAGGGTCTGTCTTTATAAATGTTTGAATAACATTCAGCAATCTCTTTTGCCAGCCCCTTTTCTTTTGCATTATATTCCAGTACCTTTTTTAACACCTCCAGGACGTCGCCATAAAGCCCTTTTTGTTTGTAATAAGGCGCCAGCATCAGCAGGAAATCGCGTGCCCGTTTTTTTTCTTCCCGTTTCACAAGTAAATCAACCACCTCGAAAAGCGATTGGAGATTTTTATTATTGGATTCAATAATCCCAAGCCAGGCATCTTCCAGCTTGTCATATTGCTCCGTATTAATCAGGGATATCAGTTCATTTATATCGGTTTTATTTTCATTTATAAAACACTCATTGGACATGTTCATTCTCCTCTTCCGTTACAGCGGGAAAATAATGTCTTCTAAAACAAGATTCAAAATACCAATTATAAAACTATTTTGTGGATAAGGAAAGTTTTTTTAATATAATTTATAGTTTATGATAATTGTTTTAGAATAACTACCGGACTACGAGTATGAGAAAAATACCCCGAACGATGAGTACCCAACATCCTGATAACGTAACGATGCCATTCTTTACCGAGGGAACGTGCTTTCTGGGTGCAGATGAAATAAAAGAGGCATACTATGTGTTTTCACACCTGCGATGTGACGAGCAAATGTGGGACTGTGAAGGGAAGGAGGTCGATGAATTTGTCATTAAGAAACTCCTGGCCCGGTATGATAATTATTTCAAAAAACACCGGATCGGCAAAGACAGCTTTATTACGCTGCGGATACCCAACCCGATGTTTGAGAAAAGTGAAGCGAAGATCCTTTTGGAAACATTGGAGAGTGCGCCACGCTCATACGATACCGCCCTTCAGTTTTACGGGGACAATAATGTGCCGCCTATCTTTGAGGTCATCCTCCCCATGACTACCAATACCGACGCAATTAACCGGGTATATTATTATTATCGCGACTTTGTTGTGGGGAAACAACACAGGAAATGTTTTGAAAACGATATTTCGATAGGGGAGTGGATTGGTGAGTTTAAACCTGAAACCATAGAAGTTATTCCATTATTCGAAGATATTCCTTACATGCTCTCTGCGGACACTATGGTTCAGAAGTATCTCAGGGATAAACAATTTTCATATCAGAGGGTCTTTCTTGGCCGTTCTGATCCGGCATTAAATTATGGCATGCTTTCGGCTATACTGGTAGTTAAAATTGCTTTACAGAGATTGCATGCCCTGGAGAAAAAAATTCAGATTCCCATTTATCCCATTCTGGGGCTGGGGTCGAATCTCTTCCGTGGCAATCTGTCACCATTAACGGTTGATAATGCACTTAAAGAATACCCCAGTGTTCAGACCTTTACCATTCAATCGGCGTTCAAGTACGACTATGATGAAAGGCAGGTGACGGAGGCTATCCAAAAAATCAATAACCGATCGAGGACTGTTCCAGCCTTTATCGATGAAGAAGTGTCCCTGGAGATAACCGAAAGATTGGCGTCGGCTTACCGGGAACAGATAATAGAACTTGCCCCTTTGGTTAATGAGATAGCCCGGTTTGTCCCGAACCGGCGGATGCGTAAACTCCATATCGGACTTTTCGGCTATTCACGGAATATTGAAGGGATTACCTTGCCAAGGGTGATTTCTTTTTGTGCTTCGCTCTATTCAATAGGACTGCCTCCGGAACTCCTGGGATTACATTATTTAACTGAAAAGGATCTCGTATTTCTCAAGGCTGCATATCCGGCACTCTTAGAAGACCTTTCATCGGCAGCATCGTATTACAACGCAGATGTCAGGAAATTAATTTCACCTAAGATTGCCGGTGATATCGAGAAGGCGTTGGGTATGGTAAAATATACCGAAAACTTATTGCACAGCGAATATACCTCACAAATCATTCAGTCTATTCTCTCCGGGAAGAAAGAAACTGTTACGGAAAACATGATCGCTGCCGGAAAAATAAGGGGATTCTTAGGATAAGGCAAACACTTGGCGCAGCAAAGCCGCAACCAAATCTTCCTTAAAAACAATCATGATCTGTTTTTTTTCTAAAAAATTTTCATACGGTAAAACCATAAAAAATGGCGACCCTATTCGTTAATAAAATATTAGAACGCTATCTTTTAAGGGAGTGGTTCAGGATGTTTCTCCCGTCCCTGGCGTGTTTTGAATTTTTAATATTCTTAGGGTTTACAATTCAACTCCTGCATAAAGGACTTGATATCATTACCATCAGGGCGCTCATCCCCCACCTCTTTATTCAAGCCGCTCCCTATTCGATCCCATCGGCATTACTTACCGCTACGGCGATGACTTATGGACGTATGAGCGCCGACCATGAAATTGTTGCTATCCAGGCAAGCGGGGTGCATATACTGAAAATAATAACGCCTGTATTAGTAATTGGAGTCGTCTTTAGTTTTATAACGCTGGCCTTATCTGCGGAGGTTTTACCGCGGTCTTGTTATAAAATAATATTACTCCAGGAACGTGCTGTAAATAATATTCTGGCCGGACGTCTGGCGGCATTCCAGAAAAAAATAGACCTGTACCCGTACCAAATTTATATAGGAAGTGTGGAAGATAACGTTAATAAAGATATAGCAGTGATTGAATATGCAAATGACTATGTGACGAATGTCATCCTTGCTGAAGAGGGGGCTGTCAAAATGGATGAACAGGAAAACAAGATACTTCTTACCTTGCGTCGGGGAGAATTTTTCAAACCAAATTATAAGAAACTGGAAGAAATTCCCCGTGTGGGTGCGTTTACCGAAACGACGTTTGAGATTTCCCTGAAAGAAAAAAAACGAGAGTCTTCTACAAGATATATGACGGTATTGCAACTTTGCAAATACAACAGGGAGATTAACACGGAATTGTCAGAAAACGCAATAACGCCATCGAATTCAAAAAAGGACAAGGATACATTAACCAGGGAATTGGCTTCTTATCGGGAAGAATTGGATGTTTTGTCCAGAAAACGTGAGAAGTTCATCCTGGAATTGAAGCGGTCGGATGAAAATCTGACACGCCAGAAATCCAGGATTGAGGGATTGGAAAATGAGAGTAAGATAGCGAAAAACTACATCCTTGTTGCCAATGAAAATTTGATTCAGGCGAAAAGGGAAAAGAAGGCAGATACCTCTGTGGCCGAAGACAGGGATAAGAAAATTATGCAAATCAAAGAGACCATTGAAAGAGAAAAACAAAGAATTTACAGCATTGAGCAAAAATTCGCTACGGCACGTGAAATACAGACCGAAGAAACGAAAAAAATCGCTTTACTCTCTCAGGCGATTTCTGAGATAAACAGTCGCAGGGATGCCTTGCTAATAGACATCGGAAGTATTGAAGAAGAGTCACATATTGCCGAAAAAGAGGAAATAAGACGGAAAAATGATGTTTCCATCCATAAGCGGATATCGCAGGCGCTCTCTTGTATCCCTTTTGTTATTATTGGTATCCCGCTTGGCATTATGCTGCGGAGCGGGCATCTTATCGTTGGAGTTGGTGCCAGTTTTATGGTGATCCTGTTTCTCTATTATCCGCTGGTGGTAACCGGCATCGTTCTGGCAAAGGATACGTTCGTCCCCGTGATACCTGCCATATGGGGTGCAGATATTATTCTTTTTATTGGCGGAATGTTTGTTTTCAGAAAGCTGTTTACCTGATAAGCGTCTCAGAGATACAACTCACTTGACTTTTAATGGAAAAGGATTAGTATAATTTGTATTAAATTTTTTCAAAACTGAGATGGCTTAAGGAAATGCGCGATAACAGACTTATCTTCGGATTAAATATTGGAAGCAAATGGACACGCATGATCATGGTTTTGATTATTGCCAATGTCAGCGTGTTTATGCTTCAATTATTATTTTCAACGGTGAGCATGCAGTGGTCGCCGCAGGTGATGAATACCCTGACGGGGGAGCAATTGGGGTATCCTTCAACACAACCGTGGTATTATCCTGCCTCCGATAAATTCACCAAGTTGTTCTGGCTTTATCCGCCTGACGCCTTGGGACAGCTCTGGCTGTGGCAGTTCTTCACGTATATGTTTTTGCACAGCACGACAGACCCGTGGCACTTGATATTTAACATGCTGGGTCTCTGGATGTTTGGTAGTGAGGTTGAACGGGTGCTTGGTCCCCGGCGGTTTCTGACACTCTATTTTACGGCAGGCATCTTTGCCGGGATATGTTGTTGCATCTTTACCCCAGGAACTCCTATTTTAGGGGCTTCAGGGGCTATCTTTGCCATTGAAGTGGCCTTTGCCATGTATTTCCCCAATAGTACGGTTATTTTCTATTTCTTTCCTATGAAGGCAAAGTATCTGGTCATGATCTTTGCCGGCATCACCATTTTTAATTGCGTTATTCCCAAGTCAGGTAATATTGCACACTTTGCCCATTTGGGAGGCCTTGTCTATGGATTTTTGTTTGTGCGGTATTCCTACCGGGTGACGGGGTATCTTAAAAAGTGGCAGTTTTACCAGCAGGAAAAGGAGCTGATGAAAGATCAGGAACTGCGTGCAAAGGTGGATGAAATCCTCGATAAGGTAAACCGTGAGGGTATGAGGAACTTGACGTGGAGGGAACGGAGCTTTCTCAGGAGTGCCAGTAAGAGGTATAAAAAAAACAAGAACCAGTAACTTTCAATTTGCAATTTTTCATTTGGTTGCGGCGATGCCGCCCTCTTTTTTAATAGGGTAAAAGACAATGATTAGGATTGCGGTAAATGGTGTCTGTGGGAGAATGGGGGCAAGGGTTGCAGCCCTTGTCTTTGAAGACCCGGAATTAAAATTGGTCGCAGCCTTGGAAAGGCCAGGCCATCAGTCTCTTGATAAAGATGTAGCTTCGGTTGCGGGGTGCGGGGAAACGGGTATCAAAATTACAACGGCGTTAAACACACATGCAGACGTCTTAATTGATTTTTCATCACCCGAATCCACCGTGTTAATTGCCGAGGTTTGTGCAAAGAAAAATATTGCCCTTGTTACCGGTACTACGGGATTAAACCCGCAACAACGTGAAAGAATACAGCACTTTTCCAAATCGATTCCCTGTTTGATTTCTCCTAATATGAGTGTCGGAGTCAATGTTATGTTTAACCTTGTAGCCCAGGTGTCAAAAATGATGGGAGAGGAATTTGACATTGAAATTATAGAAACTCACCACCGGTTTAAGAAAGATGCACCCAGCGGCACTGCCTTACGACTCGCTGAAAAGATATGCGAATCAACCGGCCGAAAGATGGATAAGGATATTATCTATGGCAGAAGCGGGATTATTGGTGAGCGGCCCATGAATCAGATTGGTATCCATGCGGTTCGCAGTGGAGACGTTGTTGGCGATCATACGGTTGTCTTTGGTGGTTTGGGAGAACGCATAGAGATTACCCATAAAGCACACACCAGGGACACCTTTGCACGAGGCGCTGTCCGTGTGGCAAAGTTTATAGCCCAAAAGCCTCCGGGTGTGTATACAATGTCAGACGTTCTGCAAATACAATCGTAGCATCGCATTGACGCAACCGAACGGAGTTGTTTGGCGCTGGATAACAAGTATGTCGTTTGTGTTTTTTATAAATTCGAAATCCGGAATAAATTCTCAATATCAAATATCGGAAATTGGAAACTGAGTTTGGAACAGAAGAATTTAAAACTTTTGAAATTGTTTAGAATTTTGGAATTTGTGCCCCGGATTTAACGATTTTTCATGAAAAAGGAAAGTTATGAGGTTTGATAAATTCACTATCAAGGCACAAGAGGCCGTGCAGGAAGCACAGGAGTTAGCGGAATCCAAGAGGCAGCAGCAAATATTGGCCGTGCATTTATTGGAAGTCCTCCTGACTCAGGAGCAAGGCATTGTTGTGCCGCTTTTGAAAAAATTGGGAATAGATACGGGCGCCATTCTCGATAAGACAATGGCGGCTGTTAACAGATTGCCGCAGGTAAGCGGATCGGGGGCGCCCGGGCAGGCCTATGTGAGTGCAGAACTCAGGGATACCTTTAATCTGGCATGGGAAGAGGCCAGCAAACTGAAGGATGAGTATGTAAGCACAGAACACTTGCTGCTGGCGCTGGCGGGACAAAAAAATATTTCGGCGGGCAGAATATTAAATGAGTCAGGTATTACCAAGGACAACATCTATACGGCGTTGAAGGAGATCAGGGGCAGCCAGAGAGTCACGGACCAAAATCCCGAAGAGAAGTATCAGGCGCTTGAACGCTATAGCAAAGACCTGGTCGAATTGGCCCGGAAAGGGAAACTCGATCCTGTTATCGGGCGTGATGATGAGATAAGGCGGGTGGTGCAGGTTTTATCCCGCAGGACGAAGAACAACCCTGTCTTGATTGGAGAACCTGGTGTGGGAAAGACGGCTATCGTGGAAGGCCTCGCCCAGCGCATCGTCAATGGTGACGTGCCCGAGAGCCTGAAAAATAAGCGGGTCATGTCTTTGGATATGGGTTCTCTGATTGCAGGCACAAAATACCGGGGTGAATTTGAAGACCGTCTGAAGGCAGTGCTCAAAGAAGTAAGCGAAAAAGAAGGTCAAATCATCCTCTTTATTGATGAGTTACATACGGTTGTGGGCGCCGGCGCCGCAGAAGGCGCGGTAGATGCATCCAATCTCCTGAAACCGGCGCTGGCCCGTGGAGAACTACGTTGTGTGGGCGCTACGACGCTGGATGAATACCGGAAGTATATTGAAAAAGATGCCGCTCTGGAAAGGAGATTTCAACCGGTGTATGTCGGTGAACCGTCCGTGGAGGATACCATTGCAATCCTGAGGGGGTTAAAAGAGAGGTATGAATTGCATCACGGGGTGCGTATCAAAGACAATGCAATTGTTGCAGCCGCCACGCTTTCTCACCGATACATCGCTGATCGTTTTTTACCGGACAAGGCCATTGATTTAATTGATGAGGCTGCATCGAAGCTGAGGATCGAAATCGATAGCATGCCGGTTGAGCTTGATGAGATTGAGCGTAAGATTATGCAGCTGGAGATTGAAAAAGAGGCGTTGAAGAAGGAAAAGGATGCTGCATCTAAACAGCGGATGGAGAAGATCGAGAAGCAGTTGTCGGATTTAAAGGAAGAATCCGGCGCCCTCCGCGCTCAGTGGGAGAACGAGAAAAAGGTTATCAAAGAGATACAGGAAATTAATGCCAGGATCGAGCAGGCCCGCATTGATGAACAGGTGGCGCAAAGGGAAGGAAATTTAGGAAAAGTGGCCGAATTACGTTACGGGCTTGTCCGTGAATGCGAGCAAAAATTGAAACAAAAACATCATGAGTTGCAGGAATTACAAAGAAGCAAATCGCTCCTGAATGAAGAAGTTGACGCCGATGATATTGCCGCGGTTGTCGCCAAGTGGACCGGGATTCCTGTGACGCGTATGCTGGAAGGGGAAAAGGAAAAGCTCCTGAAGATGGAAGATCGGCTCAGAGAACGAGTCGTTGGCCAGGAAGAGGCTATTAGGGCGGTTTCCCATGCCATCCGCCGCGCCCGTGCCGGACTCCAGGACCCCAACCGCCCGATAGGCACTTTCTTATTTCTTGGACCTACGGGGGTAGGGAAAACGGAACTTTGCAAGGCCCTTGCTGCCTTTTTATTTGACAGTGAGAATGCTATGGTGCGCATTGATATGTCCGAGTTTATGGAACAACACTCAGTAGCGCGGCTCATCGGTGCACCGCCTGGATATGTGGGTTATGAAGAGGGCGGGCGCCTGACCGAGTCAATACGGAGGAGGCCGTATTCGGTGATCCTGTTCGATGAGATAGAAAAAGCGCATCGTGATGTGTTTAATGTATTACTCCAGGTCTTTGACGATGGACGGTTGACCGATGGACATGGACGAACGGTGGATTTTAAAAATACCATTATTGCAATGACCTCAAACATTGCCAGCCAGTGGATACAAGACCTTACCGGTCCTGAAAATGAGGAAGAATTGAGGAGCCGGGTGAAACAGGCATTGAAAGAGGCTTTTAGACCCGAGTTCCTCAACCGTATCGATGAGATGATCATATTCCATGGCTTGTCAAAAGAGATGATAGGGCAGATTGCCGAGATACAGTTAAAGGAACTCCAAAAACGGTTGTCAAAACATAACTATCGGTTAACGGTTACCGATAGGGTAAAGGAAAGATTGGTACAGGAGGGTTTTGATCCGCACTTTGGAGCCAGGCCGCTGAAGCGTACGATCCAGCAGATGATTGAGAATCCGCTCTCCCTGGGGATTCTGGAAGGTAAATTTGCGGAAGGGACGGAGATTAGAGCGGATATGGAAAAGGAGAAAATGGTTTTCACTGCAGGTGAATTAACAGCCGTGTAGTGTGTATGAATAATTTTTAATATTACAGAATGGAGTGAATGGTGAATAAAAAAATACGTAGTTATACCTGGTTTACTTTTTTGTTTGCGACGATCCTTCTTGTGTCTTCCGTGATTTCTTACGCCGGAGATGCAGTTCGTACGATAAAACTTGCTGAATTAAATACCCTGTTGGAAAATAACAAAGGCAAGGTGGTTGTTGTTGCTCTGTGGGCAACGTGGTGTCCACCCTGCAGAAAAGAAATACCCGGCTTCATAAATCTTTACAATAAATATAAGGATAAAGGAGTCGATATTATCGGTATCGCCTTTGATGAAAACGGACCGGAAGTAGTGCCATCGTTCATAAAGAAAATGGGCATTAATTATCCCGTTTATCTTGGTGGAGGTGATATTGCCGAATCATACGGTCTCCGGGCATACCCCACGACCATTGTTTACGGTAAGGATGGAAAGGTGGCCAATACGCATGTTGGCTATGTGCCGGAAAAGTCGTTTGATGACGAGATCAGTGTCTTGTTGAAGAAGTAGCGGATTTACGTAGAGGGCATAGATAACTTCCGTAATCTTACCATTTTATCCCTGCACGGTAAAATAGAAGTCGGCAAGATTATTGTCTGGAAAGGCTATTAAGGATATCTATGCCGCGTTTAAGAGTTTCTTCAGAGGCTGCATAGGAAATCCGGAAGTGGGTCTGGCGTTCGGAGAAGACACTGCCGGGGATGATGAGCAGGTTCTTTTGGATTGCAGCTGATACAAATTTCTCGTCGGTACCCCACGGTACCTGAGGAAAGAAGTAAAACGCCCCTCCCGGTTTTATCAGGTGATATGTATCCTTCAACCCGTCATACATCAAATCCCTTTTCTTCTTGTAACTTGAGATATAGTTGTCCAGATCTATATCCAGAGATCTGGCAACTGCATACTGAGCTGGAGATGGTGCGCAGACGAATGTATACTGTTGCAGTTTGATCATCTCGCTGATGATACTGGCAGGGCCGGCCGCATAGCCCATCCGCCAGCCTGTCACGGCAAATGATTTGGAAAAACCATCCAGGATCAACGTCTTTTCGTAATACCGGCCAATGCTATCAAATGCGTGATTATAATCATAGTCATGATATATCTCGTCTGAAATGATGAGGAGATTATGCTTTCTTGCCAGTTCTGCAATCTCTTTTAGTTCACGGGTAGCGCATAATACCCCTGTCGGGTTGGCGGGGCTATTGATAATCAGTATCCTGGTTTTTTTTGTAATGTGGGGTTGGATGCGTGCCGCCGTTAGCTGGAAGTCCGGGTAGGTGTCCACGAATACCGGCTTGCCGCCGCAGAAATTGGCCAAATGTTTATAACTCACAAAGGCCGGGTCTGGTATAAGCACCTCATCATCGGGATTAACCAATACCATGAAGGCCAGCGTTAATGCACCGGAGACGCCCGATGTGATCATAATGCCTTCAGCATTTACCCCGCGTTCCTTCTGAAGACGTTTGATTAATCCATCGCGGAGTTCAGGAATGCCCTGGGTAACGGTATATTTATTTATACCATTCTGAATCGCCTTAATGGCCTCTGTTTTAATCTCCTCAGGAACGTCAAAATCCGGCTGACCTATGCTCAGGTTCACCGGATTTTGCATTTTTTGCGCCAGATCAAAGACCTTTCTGATGCCAGAGGAGTCTAGTTGAGACATCCTGCGGGCAATCATTATTTCTTGGTCTTTTCCTTACCTGCAGACGCAGCAGCCGGTGTTGCTGCTCCCGCTGTAGCCGCAGCTTCTGTCGTTGCTTCTTTAGCCGCCTTTTTCTCCTTCGTTTTTCGTTTCAGCTTGAGCGCTTTTACCTTGGGAATGCCATAGACAGACATCGTTGGCTTCCATTTTCCCTCTTCCTTTAAAATCTTGATGCGTTCTACCCTGGTAAATACATTTCTGGGTCTCACCAATTTACCCTTCATCTTTAAACTCTTATCAACACTCATGTTTCCTCCTAAACTCTACTTCATACGTACGGGATAACATCCTTCAAATTGTTTTTTATTCTCATATTTAAATTCAGCAAGCGTCTTTTGCGCATTAATCAAATCGGCATTGTCGTTTTCTTCAAATTCACCCACACAAATAAAAATTTCCTTACCGGTATTTACAATAAAGGTATCGAAGTCTAGCGTATTCTGAATTGTTTTGGCTGTCTCTTTTGCCTTTTCAATATTTTCCTTGGTGTTTGTATAGGAGATTACGCGTAATGTCCATTTATCTTTGATAATCGGTTGTTCAATTTGTTTCTCCGGTTTTATCGGAACTGCCTTGCTTGTGACCTTTTGGGGAATGTCCGCTGGCTCCGGCTGTCCAAAAGTGGCCTTTTTTGTGTCCACCGGTTCTATCGTTTCCAACCATTCTTCCGTCTGATTCATTACGCCTTTATTGTACCCAACTTTGTGCCCAACAAAAAAACATGCAATGGATAAAAAGGTTGCCGCTATAGCGCCAATAATCAGGGTCTCCTGTCGTAGTATTACTTCATCTTTGCGTAAAGCCCTTTCTTCTTTTGGCTGAGTAAAAACGGGGTGGAATTCTTTTGGTTTTTCCTTAAGTGCGGGTTCTTCGGCGCTTGTTTTCTTTATCCACCCCAACGGGTCTGCTGTTAAGATTGGTCTTGAGTCTGGCTTCTCATCTGAAACAGATGGTTTTGGCTGAGATTTTGCCTCCGATGATTCTGTTTGAGGTCTAATCTCTTTCTTTTGAATATCCTCTGCCTTTTGTGGCGGCTTAAATATCTCGAAAAACTCCCTTGAATCACTTCCTTTGGTCATAAATTTTCAACTCCATAATTTATGTGATTTGTTGAATTCGTAAGAATCTATTATAGTGGGAGTTATACCAATAATTCACTTCTCGTTGAATTTTACGACAGATACATGATAAAGTCAAGTGATTTATATTCTTAAACCATAACTCGTTGACAGCCGGATAAATTGTGATATACTGAAACCGTTTTGTAGAAATTTTCAATTCACCTGTCACGCTGAAACATGACATTGACGATTAAAGAAAAGATTGAACAGCTTCGCGGGATAATACGATACCACGACCGAAAATATTATGTAGAAAATAATCCCGAGATTACTGACTATGAATATGACCAACTCCTAAAAGAGTTACAGCAACTTGAAAAATTACATCCTGACCTTATTACCCCTGATTCTCCTACCCAACGGGTAGGGGGTGAACCCCTCACTCAATTCCCTGCCGTAGAACACAGGATTCCCATGCTGAGTATTGACAATACATACTCGGATGAGGAATTGGAGGAATTTGACCGGCGTATAAAACGCATGGCAGAAATCAATGCCCGCCAGGACATCGAATACGTTGTTGAATTGAAGATCGATGGGGTAGCTATTACCCTATGGTACGAAAAAGGCTTATTTGTGCGGGGGGCAACCAGGGGGGATGGTTTTAAAGGGGACGACGTTACCGCAAATCTTCGAACGATCCGTCAAATTCCTTTGAAATTACAACCTGCTGAGGTAAAACAGAAAATTCCTCCCGTCATAGAAATTAGGGGTGAAATTTACCTGCCGGATAAGGAATTTCAGAGGATGAATGAAGAAAGGGAAGATGAGGGTGAACCCCAATTTGCCAATCCGAGGAATGCCGCCGCTGGTTCACTCAAACTCCTCGATCCACGCCTTACAGCGCAAAGGCATTTATGCGTCTTTACCTATGCCATCGGATATTATGAGGAGTTGGAACTCAAGACCCATATGCAGTGTCTGGAGCTTATCCGTAGTTTAAGTTTGCCGGTAAATCCCCATACCCGGTTGTGTAAAAACATGGAAGCAGTGATCCGGTATTGTAACGAATGGGACAAGCGCCGCAGGGAACTTGATTACATGGTTGACGGAATGGTGATAAAGGCCAATTCCCTTGCCATCCACGACCGATTGGGGGCCACGAGCAAGGCGCCGCGCTGGATGATTTCTTATAAATATCAACCCGAACAGGCCGTCTCAAAAATTGAGGAGATTGTTGTAAATGTGGGAAAGACCGGCACCATAACACCGGTTGCCTGTCTCGCCCCCGTGCCTCTTTCGGGGACTACGGTCAGTCGTGCCACCCTCCACAACTTCGATGAGATTTCCCGGAAAGATATTCGGGTGGGTGACCGTGTGGTAGTGCAAAAGGCCGGTGAAATTATTCCGCAAGTCGTGTCTGTTCTCAAGGAAAAACGGGATGGAACTGAAAAGATTTTTAAAGAACCATCGGCTTGTCCTGAGTGTAATGGTTCCGTGAGCAAGGATGGTGTATACTTACGCTGCCATAATCCCTTTTGCCGTGCACAGGCAAAAAGGCGCGTCCAGTATTTTGCAAGTCGGGATGCCATGGATATAGAAGGATTAGGCCCTGCGCTTGCCGAACAATTGGTTGACAAAGGTTTGGTAAAAGATTATGCTGACGTCTATTACCTTAAGTATGATGATCTGGTAAATCTGGAGCGCATGGGCGGAAGGTCTTCTTCAAACCTGATCCACGCCATAGAAGAGAGCAGGAATCGGGATTTAGATCGTCTGATTTGTGCCATGGGAATAGGGAATGTGGGTTCTCATACGGCAGAAGTTCTGGCGAATCACTTTGATACTTTGGATAAATTGGCAAATGCGGGTCAGGCAGACCTGGAAGAGATTTATGAAATCGGACCGGTCGTTGCTCAGAGCATTATTGCGTTTTTCCAAAACGAACACACACAAGAAATCATCAAAAAGCTTAAAACCGCCGGGGTTAATACAAAAAAGCGAGCAACTCCAAAATTGGTGAAAAACCCTAAAGTTTCCGGGAAATCGTTTGTCATTACCGGAACGTTACAAAAATATTCCCGCAAGGAAGCTGGGACACTCATCAGGAACCTGGGCGGACGGATACTATCCAGTGTGAGCAAAAAGACAGATTTTCTTGTTGTGGGTGAAGACCCAGGCAGCAAGCTGGATAAGGCAAGAGAATTCAACGTTCATGTTCTTGATGAAGAGGCGTTTGAAAAAATAATAAGCTGAAAGGAATAATCCGAATGGAAAAATTGATAAAAAATGCCTTGAAAGCGGCAAAGGCAGACTATATGGAGATCAGGGTGCAGGAAGGCGTTAACACGGGAATTACGTATGTGGGGAAAGAGCTTGAAAATATTGGTGAAAACAACTCCTTCGGGGGATGTGTGAGGGCATTGATTAAGGGGGGTTGGGGATTTGTCGCCTTTAACGATATTGCGAACCTTTCGAGGTATGTGGAAATGGCCTGTGAGCAGGCGCAATTAATTGGTACAGGAGAGAGTCAGCTTGCACCGGCGCCTGTAATACATGATCAGGTAAAAACAAGGGTTGAAATTGATCCCGCGGATATCTCTTTGACGGATAAACAGGCTATTTGCAATAAATACAACAATATGATCCTTTCTTCGAAGCAGATACAAACCTCCAATGTGCGATATATAGATTCCCACGGAGCAGTATATTTTGCCAATACCGAAGGTAGTTTTATCGTACAGGAGACTATTTTCTGTGGCATTTCACTCCTTGCCATGGCAAGGGACGGTATGAATGTTCAACAGGCATATCACTCGGTTGGTGATTTGCGCGGTTTTGATAATATACAGAATATGGAACAAAAATGTGAAGAAGTGACGAAGCGTGCGGTTGACCTGCTCACCGCAAAGCCGGTGACAGGTGGGAAATATACCGTCATTGTTGATCCGAAACTTTGCGGTGTCTTTGTCCATGAGGCATTCGGACACCTCAGCGAGGCCGATTTTATTTATGAAAACAAAAAACTGCGGGAAATTATGGTCATTGGCAAGCGCTTCGGGATTGACGCCCTTTCCATTGTAGACGATGGCGCTCTGGTTGGAGAGGCAGGGTATAATAAATATGATAATGAGGGCACCCCGACGCAAAAAACCCATCTCATTAAAAACGGCATTCTCACAAGCCGGCTCCATTCGAGGGAGACAGCCGCCAAGATGAACGAAAAACCTACGGGTAATGCCCGGGCTATAGGGTATGCCCATGCACCCATTGTACGCATGACGAATACCTACATGGAAGCCCGTGATTATACCTTTCAGAAAATGCTTTCCGAGGTTGATAACGGCATTTATGCCATTGGCGCCCTGGGTGGACAGACGAATATGGAAATGTTTACCTTTAGCGCGGAAGAGGCCTATATGATACGCAACGGGAAGTTGCAGGAAAAGATACGGGATGTTGTTCTTACAGGAAATGTGTTTGAGACCCTTATGAATATCGATGCCATTGGTGGCGATCTTACGATATATGGAGGTTTGGGAGGGTGTGGTAAGGGTGGGCAGTCACCGCTGCGTGTCAGCGACGGCGGCCCGCACGTACGGATACGAAATGTGGTCGTCGGGGGAAGATAAATAACAACGGTCAATGTGTATAATTTGTTCTCTCGCGGGTTCAAGTTTGTAATTTGAACTCGCTGGGGTTGAACAAAACAAAATTTAAATCAATATAAAATACTCGAAATGACGCTATGAGGCTGGTAAAATGCTCATGGATGTCACAAAATATCTATTAACCATAGGACTTATTGGTGGTATCCTTACCAACAAGCTTGAGTCCCTGTCTGCCGTACTCATTATTTTTGCCGTTATAATATGTTCATAGTTGCTTATTTCACTATACCCACGGAGGATGAATAGATCATGACGAGTCTCTATATCATGCTTGCAGGGTGCATCATATTAGCGTTGGTAGTATTCTTTGTCTCGCATAGACAGGAACGTAAAGAAAAACATACACATTAAAAAATGAACCAAATTATCTGTTTGTGCTCAGCGAAAATTTTTTTCTGATTGATATACCTAGCGCAGCACAGCCGCAACCAAACCCCACCCCTTCCCTCCCCGTAAACAGGGAGGATGATAAGTTTCCCTCCGTTTATGGGGGGATTATGGGGGGTTTTAAAAAAATTGCCAAAAAAGAAAAGATTTTACAGGGTCATACTATAAACTATGGAAATTTTAGAACTCCTCGGATTTGCTAAAAAAGAAAATGCATCGGATATCCATATAAGCTCCGGGGAACCACCCATGATCCGTATTCATGGGGACATCAGAAAGATTGACGTCCCACCGCTCGACAGAGAAGAAGTCCATAAGATACTCTACGACATTCTCAACGATCAGCAACGGAAAACGTACGAGGAACATCATGAATTGGATTTTGCTATCGCATTGGGCGACACCGGGCGGTTCAGGGTAAATGCCTTCTTGCAAAGCAGGGGAGAATCCATCGTATTCAGGACGATACCCGTGGTTATCCCATCCCTGGAACAGCTTAATATGCCGAAGATTATGGGTGAATTAACGAAAAAAAATAAGGGACTTGTACTCGTAACCGGCCCCACCGGTTGCGGTAAATCGACTACCCTTGCAGCGATGATTGACCTTATCAACCGCGAGGAGAAATGTCACATCCTCACGGTTGAGGACCCTATTGAATTTGTACATCAGTCTAAAAACAGCCTTATCAATCAGAGGGAGTTAGGTCCGCATACCCACAGTTTTGCAAACGCCTTGCGATCCGCCTTACGCGAGGACCCGGATGTTATTCTTGTGGGTGAAATGAGGGATCTGGAAACCATTTCCCTGGCGCTCACTGCGGCCGAGACGGGCCACCTGGTTTTCGGCACATTACATACATCCAGCGCGCCCAAGACAGTTGACAGGATAATTGACGTGTTTCCGCCGGAACAACAGGCGCAGGTGCGCACCATGTTTTCTGAATCTATCCAGGCCGTACTCACCCAGCAACTCGTGAAACGAAAAGATGGGCAGGGGCGTGTTGCGGCATTAGAAATCATGATTGGAACACCGGCAGTAAGAAACCTCATCAGGGAAAATAAGATTGCTCAAATCCCATCGTCTTTACAGACGGGAAGGCAATACGGTATGCAGACCATGGATCAGGCACTGATCGAACTCTGCCAGCAGGATGTGGTTGCCAAAGAGTCAATCGAAAATCTGGTGAGCAGTCAAAGTGTTTTGAGTGGTGTTAAATAAAACGTAAGCGGAAAGGAGGTACTCAATGCCGGTAGAAGAGAAGGTCGATAGACTTGAACGAGCACTAGAAGAGTTCGTTACGAACGTTGGTATAGAGTTCAACAAACTTTACAACTCTCAGATGCGTACCGAGGCAGAGCTCAGAGATTTTAAGAATGAGATGAGGCAGCAAACCAGGGAGATGAATATCAAGTGGGGAGAGATGGCCAGAAAAATGGGGACGATAACAGAAGACCTTGTGTCACCCAGCATTCCAGGAATTATAAGGGAAGAGTTTGGTATCGAAGTAGAGTTTCTTGGAATAAGAATGAAAAAAAGACTTCAGGATGGAAGAGTAAAAGAGTACGACGCCGTAGCAGTGGCAGGTGAATTCGTATTTGTTGATGATACCAAGAGCACATTAGATAGTGATGATGTTAAAGATTTTATAAAAGCTATCCAGGGGTTCAGGGATTTTTTCCCTGAGTATAAGGGGAAGAAGATTGTAGGCATACTGGCGAGTCTCTTTGTTGATGAAAGTGTGATCAGGTATGCAGAGAAATCGGGATTTTTCGTGCTTGCAGTTGGTGATAAGTTAATGGAGGTTAAGAATACAAAAGGATTTAAACCGAAAGAGTGGTGAAAATAGACAATAGTTTGCCTTGGACATTCACGGAATTCTGGTGATATTCCGTGTCTTTCCATGTTGAATGGTTCTCATTGATATCGATTATGGAAATTAAAGAACTCTTACTGGAAATGGTCCGACTGGACGCCTCGGATGTTTATATTACCGTTGATCTCCCGCCTATGTATCGCAGAGAGGGCATTAACTTTCCTTTTGGCACAAAGAAGCTAACCGCAGAAGATACTCGTTTGCTCGCGGAAAAGTGCATGAATGAGAAACAGAGAAGGGATTTTTATGAAAAAATGGAAATGAACCTTGCCTTGTATTATCCGGAACTAGGCCGGTTCCGTGTTAATATCTTCTTCCAGCAAAGGAATATGGGCATGGTTATCCGGCAGATAAAAATTAATATCCAAACCATTGATGAATTGAATCTTCCTCAAATTTTTCAGGATATATCAATGACAAAGAGGGGGTTGGTGCTTGTCGTGGGTGCAACAGGTTCAGGGAAATCGACTACCCTGGCAGCAATGATTGATTACCGGAACACCCATAATTCCGGGCATATCATTACGGTAGAGGATCCCATAGAATTTGTGCACCGGCACAAGAAATCCGTTATTACACAAAGGGAGGTTGGCATAGATACCCTGTCTTTTGGTGAAGCGCTGAAAAATACCCTGCGACAGGCGCCGGATGTCATCCTCGTTGGTGAGATCCGTGATACGGAGACGATGGAATCAGCCATCACGTTTGCCGAGACGGGGCATCTCTGTCTGGGAACGCTTCACGCCAACAATGCCAATCAGGCGATAGAACGAATTATAAACTTTTTCCCTTCAGAACGCCACGAACAAATATATCTGTTGCTTTCGCTGAACCTGCGTTCTATTATTTCACAACGGTTGGTGCCGTCCAATGACGGCAAGCGAGTTGCATCCTTCGAAATATTGATGGATACACCCAGGATGAAAGACCTTATCCTGAAGAAGCAGGTTGAATTATTAAAAGAAACCATGTCAAGTGGGACGCAAGAAGGCATGTTGACCTTTGATCAATCACTATTCAATCTTTATAAAGAGGGCAAGATCAGCTATGAAAATGCCATCGCCTATGCAGATAGCGCCAACGATTTACGTTTGCGGATAAAAGCCGAAGGGATAGACAAAGGGAAAGAAGGCAAAGTTGCGGGTTTTAAATTGAGGCAATAAATGCATATAACGCAGCACAGCCGCAACCAAGTCCCACTTAACAAAGGGGATCAATGGGGTTGACAAAAAACTTGATGTTGAGGAATTTCAAAGCTGCGGTTGTAGAGTGACGAGGCTCGTCGCCCTACATATAAAAAGTTGTCAAAGTCCCAATTAAACCATGGAAAAATACAAATTATCCGTGGTGAATTGTTGCAATTTAATTGTATGAGAAAATCTGAAGACCCCGGTAAAATCGGCGTTCTCATGTAAACAAAACGAGGTTAAAACCATGAATAAAATTGAAGAAAAGATCCTGGAATTGGCTTTAAAACAGACATCTTCCGTAGAGGTTCTTTATGACGAAGGTGAGGCGCGGTCGGTGAGTTTTGAAAACAACAAGCTAAAATACGTAACTACAAAATCTATCCGTGGAATAGGGCTCCGTGTAATCAAAGACGGGAGGATTGGATTCTCCAGCACCACCGATTTCAGGAAACCGGAGAAACTGGTTGCTAACGCCATAGAAAGTGCAAAATTTGGCCAGACTGCCGCCTTTGATTTTTCTTCTCAAAATGATTTTCCAAAGATCGCTGTCTTTGATCAGCAGGTCATTGACTATCCCGTTCACAGATGTGTAGATATTGGAAAAGAGGCCATCGATAGGGCATTATCAGTAAATTCCGGTTATGAATGCAGTGTGAGTTTGGGAAAAGGGCACGGGAGGCGAAGGCTCATGAATTCCAAGGGACTGGACGTCTCCATCGCTTCCACATCATTTGGTATAGGTATTGAGATACTAGAGGTAAAAGGGCAAAGTTTTCTCTGGATTGGCGAGGGGGAAAGTTCAAAAGGTCTTGTTACCGGTCTCAATAAGTACGTTGATAAGGCATTAAGGGGTTTAAAACTTGCGCAAAAGGAATTGAAACTAAAAACAGGAACTTATCCTGTAGTGGTCACAGCAAAGGCCATGGGTAACTTGCTTGCAACCTTCGAAACCGGTTGCAATGGAAAGTTGGTGCAAAAAGGCGCCTCACCCCTCACCAATAGATTGGGCGAAAAAATTATCGATGAACGGGTCAGCATGTATGACGATGCTACGATTGATATGGCCGATTCCAGCTATCCATGGGATGGGGAGGGCACACCGTCACAGCGTACCCCACTATTTGAAAGAGGTATCTTGAAAAATTATCTCTTTGATTTACAGACGGCTGGAATAATGAAAACAAAGTCTACCGGGAACGGCAATAGAAGTTTTTCTTCCCAGCCTTCTCCCGGTAATTCTAACATTACTGTTGAACCCGGCAATATGTCATTCGAAGCGATGATAAAAGACGTCAAGTATGGCGTGCTGGTTGATCAGGTGCTTGGAGGCGGTCAGAGTAATATCCTTGCAGGGGAGTTCTCGGTAAACATCGACCTCGGATACCTGATTGAGAATGGCGAAGTCGTGGGGAGAGTGAAGGACTGCATGATTGCAGGGAATGTTTTTGAGGTGTTTAATAATATCGTGGCAATTGGTGATAAGGCGGAATGGCACGGTTCAACGAAAGTCCCCCCTTTTTACTTCAAGGCAATGAATACCGCCGGAAATGTTGAGTAATTTTGCATGCAAATCCTATCGTAACCGTGAGATATTGGGGTCACACCTTGACAGGTTGTCCGAGAATTGCCTTGAGCACCAGAGACTATACTATATAGTGATCTATCGTATTAATATTAAACAATATATAGTATACATTTAAGTTTGACATTGAATTCTCGGACGACCTGTTGATTAGTGATTATGTTGTTGTCAATAAAAGGAAAATGTGTTAATTTATCAGCCATGTCAAGACCGTGGCGCATAGAATTCGAAGGGGCTTGCTATCACATCCTTTCACGAGGAAATGAACAAAGAAATATTTTCCGTGATAATAATGACCGCAGGTTGTTTCTGGATATCTTGGGGAAAACGTCGGAAAGGTTCGAGGTTGAAGTTTATGCCTATGTGCTCATGGACAACCACTATCATTTGCTTCTGAAAACCAATAAGCCCAATATTTCTCAAAGCATGCAATGGTTGGGAACCACTTACACGCGCCGGTATAATATAAAACACAAGAGAATTGGCCACCTTTTTCAGGGACGATTCAAAAGCTTTCTTATTGAAAACGATCAGTATCTGATGAAAATGTCCTAGCCTTCATTTTTCAATTATCAGTATACTTATATGTTCTCAAATTTCCATAAGCAGGAATGGCAGCATTATATTTTTCTTTCTCGTGTCACTGGAATACCCCCAAAAAGATACCAGTCGGGGATTGCCCATATATTTTTTCTGATTTCCTTAAGTTCCCTTCCGCGATATACAATAATTCCAATTGGTACAGATTTCTTATGCTCGTTCATGAAGGCTTCAAGGCTTCGGCCATCAGCAGGGGATGCTTTATCCGAAACCTTTGCCTCGATAGGTATTAGTGTGCCGTTCCCCGCCAAAAGAAAATCTATTTCAAGTCCGCCACCGGTACGATAATAAAACAAAGCCGGCTCCACAGGTTGCAATTGTTTCCATTTGATGAGTTCAGAGAAGACCCAGCTTTCATAAGCAGCGCCTGTATTGATAGTTATCTCCCCCATCGTTACCCTATTCAACCCGGCGTCAGGGAAAAATATCTTGGGACTTTTGATAAGTCGTTTGCCCACATTTTCAAAATACGGCGGCAGCAAATAACATTGAAAGGACAGGGTAAGTAAATTTATATATCGTTTTACGGTATTAACGGCAAGTGACGCATCCCGTGCAACCTCGCTTATTGAAAGGATTTGACCTGTGCGTGCGCATAATAATTTTTGAGCCAGAATGAAAGTATCTATATCGGCTACCAACCCAACATCGGAGAGGTCTCTTTCAATATACGTTTTTCGATAATCTTTGAGCCAGTTAATCTTGTCGGATGCTTCTTTTCTCTGCCAAACGGGCGGGTATCCTCCCCATGATTGGTGTTCATCTCTGATTTGTGTTGCAAGGCGCATTTGTTCTGGTCGTAAAACCAGAAATTGCCCAACATCCTTTTTGGTTATTGTATGACCTTTCCAGATATTTGTGAGAAATGGAGCAAGCCCGGCTTCCAGTACCTCGCAAAGGGAGAATGGATACAGGTTGAACAGGGCGACTCGTCCGGCAAGTGTTTCTTTTATATTCTTCAGCAGCATGAGTTGTGAAGATCCTGTTAGAATAAAGATTTTTTGTGTTCCGCCTTTTCGCTTTAATTTATCGACAATATATTTAAGCGGGTCAAATAAAGACGGTATTTTCTGAACCTCGTCAAGGATAATCAGTGGCGTATCTATGGATTCCAAAATTGTTATAGCAGAGGTCTGGAATCGCAGCCTTTCGTCCGGGTCATCAAAGGAAATATAGGTAAATGGCAGATTTAAGGATTCCGGAATACGGTTGTCGCAAAGGGTGGTTTTTCCTGTCTGGCGCGCACCCATAATGACGATTACACGGTCTTGTTTTAATCGTGATAATATACTATCAAGTATGGCGCGTTTAATAAAGTGCATGACAATATGCTATCAATATTATTGCAAATATGCAAGGCATATTTGCAATATCAAAGACAGGCAAATTCCCTTTCAGTAGTAGATTATCCCTGGAGTAGTTATCCAAAGTATGCCTATGGCAAAAAATTACCGGAGTGGTTGCGTACAGCGCCTATTCTTTCCCGTTTTGATGCAAAAGATAAAAACACGGCGTATCGGGAAATGGTTCAAAGTTATTCCCGGGAAGAAAAAAGGCTATGGGAAAATTTCCGGCACGGTCTTTTTTTGGGATCAGAGCAGTTT
>JABWAQ010000006.1 GCA_013360945.1 Candidatus Brocadia sp. | reverse complement strand
ACCCTACTCCATATGGCAAGGCACGCCTTGCCGCTACAATTTTATACGATATACCCAGTTATGCCGTTCGTTCATTTTTTACAAAAAATTGGGAATACACCCATAACAAAACAACGTTTTTTGTTGGATAGTGTGAACTGAACAGCTTGTTATTGGAAAGGAGAAGAACATGAGGAAGATTGGAGTATGGATAGGAGCAATTTCCTTGTTGAGTATTCTTTGTATGAGTCAGTCATTTGCCCAACAAGGAATGCAATGGCGGGGAGGCGGTGGCTGGGGAATAGGCGCTCCGTACAACAAGATATATGACCCCAAAACCGTTGAGACCATCAGCGGAGAAGTGGTCAGCGTGGATATCATTACCCCGATGAAAGGGATGTGCTATGGGGTGCATCTGATGGTGAAAGCGGACAAAGAAACCATTTCGGTCCATTTAGGTCCAGGCTGGTACATTGAAAATCAGGACACGAAGATAGAGCCAAAGGATAAGGTTGAGGTTACAGGCTCAAGGGTCACCCTGGAAGGCAAACCGGTCATCATTGCCGCTGAAGTAAGAAAAGGTGAAGAAATACTGAAGCTTCGGAATAAAGAGGGTTTCCCGTTATGGAGCGGCTGGCGAAGGCGTTAACGAGACATCCATCGACTTTTTTTATTTGCAAAGCGAAGCGGGGCTCATAGCTCTACCACCACTACTTTGAAAATTCCACACATTTATGTAGTGGCAGGGTTGCCCTGTCCCTACAAATTTTCAGAAATAAAGATTAGATGACTATGGATAAATCAAGAGTAAATCTGGTAATCGATGCCCTGATGTTCCTCTGTGTGATGGCAATGACGGGGATCGGGTTTCTGATGAAGTTTATACTGTTACCCGGTAAGGATACCTGGGCCGTATATGGAAGAAAAGTAGAATTATTCCTGTTTGGAATGGACCGTCATCAATGGGGCACGATTCATCTGATCACAGCCTTTGTATTCCTGGGTTTCCTGGCGCTTCATATCATCCTCCACTGGAAGATGATATGGTCAATCTACGGCAGACTCATTGGCGGGGGGGTTGCAAGGCGCATTATTGTCACGATTTTTGTTGTCGTAAGCGTGTTTTTTGTGGTCTTTCCCTTTGTAGTGAAACCGGAGATACAGGAACCAGAACGAAAGGAAAGACACCTTCATGAAAGCCCCGCTGATAAATAAGAAATTAACAAATAACTCTATCGTACCAGATTGGCAATATCCTGGCGCGGCTTTGCCGCAACCAAAACACATGGT
The DNA here is from genome assembly GCA_013360945.1 of Candidatus Brocadia sp. Lineage (GTDB taxonomy): Bacteria > Planctomycetota > Brocadiia > Brocadiales > Brocadiaceae > Brocadia. The sequence goes on along the minus strand of JABWAQ010000006.1, from coordinate 61,865 downwards.
TAAAGAAACAACCCCCGAAATCCCTCTTTACTAAGGGGGATTTCAGAGTTCCCCCGTAGGCTTTGTCGTGAGCACTCGGTCGAACGAAAAGGGGATGAAGGGGGTTGTGAAAAACTTGCTAAAAAAGGAAGATTTTACTCAGCAATATTATAAATATAAGGAGCGGTTGATCATGAAAAAGTCTCTGGGTGCAAAGACCATCGTATATCCAACTCCGGTCTTTATTGTGGGAACGTATGATAAGTCTGGAAAACCTAATGCCATGAACGTTGCCTGGGGAGGTCTTTGCTGTTCTAGCCCGCCGTGCGTGGCAATTTCAGTCAGGAAGGCCACATATACCTATGGCAACATTGTGGAACGAAAGGCATTTACCATAAACATTCCTTCTGAGGCCTATGTAAAGGAGGCGGATTATTTTGGTGTTGCATCAGGAGCCAAGGCGGACAAGTTTTCCGTAACAAAACTCACTCCTGTTAAAAGTGACCTTGTGGATGCCCCTTATATCAGAGAATTTCCTCTCATTCTGGAGTGCAAACTCACGCACACACTTGAAATAGGATTGCACACCCAGTTTATTGGTGAAATTATGGATGTCAAGGCTGAGGAATCTATGTTTGGAGACAGCGGGACAATCGATATAGAAAAGCTACGTCCTTTTTTGTATGCGCCGGAGGTCCGTGCATATTACGGGATTGGTAAGTGCCTGGGCAAGGCGTTTTCTATAGGGAAACAGATGAATACATCCGACGAAGACAAAGCGACAGGTAGTTAGTGGAATTACGTGGAATGTGAACAAGTTCTATAACCACCCCTCTTTCCCCTCCTTCGCAAGAAGGGGAAAGAGGGAAGGAATATGTCAAGCATAAAAACAGTCATAAAGCATTGAAAAGTCATAGGTTGTGCGAGACGCAACCTATGACTTAAAAATATTTTTTTTACACGTTTTTTAACAAAGTAATGCTATAATTTTGGAGTTTGGGTTGCCTTCGGTTGATCGGTTTTTAAATCTCCTGCCTGATCTTCTTTTTTTATTTTTCTCAATTTAATTTCGATCTTTTTTTCCTCGCCTTCTTCAAGCGCTACCGTCTGACTGGCACTCTTGAAATCTGCTTTTATTGCCGAGATATCGTAGGTATCTGCATCTAAATCTTCAAATTCTAAAAATCCATTTGCGTCAGAGAATGTCACCTTGAAAGCCTTTTTCCTGGCCTTTGTCCCTTTGAGCCGTAATCTCACAGACTCAGCAGGCTCACCTTTCACAAAGGACACTACACTTCCATAAATCCTGCCTTTCGGTGGTAAGGTGTTAAAGGTCATTTCATCTCCGTAAGAAATGCCGGCGCTGTTTTGTGCAGCAAGCCGGTAATAGTACGCCGTTCCCGTTTGCAGTCCGCTTATCCGGTCGCTTACCGGCACATCACGCAAGACGTCTTCTATGTTTTGTATTGATGATACGCCGCTGTAATGTTCGCTGCTCGTGCCGTATTGAAACCACGCTGTAGTTGGCAACCCTATGGCATTTACCACCCCACTCAGGGTAGCCATGTCAGTTGTTATACTCGTTGCAGGTCCCGTTGTTACTGCAGGGGAATTATTGGCCTCTGCGTAGGTTATTGTTATTGTGGTTGTTCCTGCGTTACCCATGCTATCCGCTGCCGTCACGGTGATGACATTATCTCCCTTTACTAAATCTATATTTGGTATGGTCCAGCCGATGGTCTTTCTTTCTGTTTTGCTCCTTTCCTCGTTATTAATCCACACTACGCTGGTTATTTCATTTATATCGTCTGAAGCGCTGCCTCTGATACTTATCGTGCCGCTTGTCGTCGTATAGGTTTGGTCTGATGTTGGGTCGGTAATAGCGATTGTCGGAGGGGTTGTATCTACAACAATAGAAGCGCTGGCTGTGTCTGATATGTTCCCGGAGGCATCCTTAAACCAGGCATATACCGTATTCCTGCCATCGCCATCACTTAGGGTATAGGAAACATCTTCTTTATAGTTGAGAGTTGGTGTTGTTGACGTCCAGCCGGTTGTATATCGGGAAGGCGGCGTAGCGTCCGCAGAGAGATAATAACCGGTAACACCGGTGTTATCCGTGGCAGAAAGGTTTGCCGTAACGGTCAAAGAGTTGGCGCAATAAGCTCCGTTGTTGATATTTATGGAACCGGTGGGCGGGGTTATTTCCGTTGTAAGGCGTGCATGCATATCAGTAGTAGTAAATGACATTTCACTTCCATACGTGGTGCCGGCATCATTCCTTGCAACAATTCTATAGTAATAGGTTGTTCCTGGAAGCAGCTCAATTACCCCGATATCTACTTCCGTATCGCTCGCCCCGATTACCGTTTGTGTTGAAAATGTGTTCTTCGACGGCCCATTGACAATTCTGTATTGAAACCATGCGGTTGTTGACAACCCATGCGCATTTACCGTTCCCTGTAACGTTGCCGAATTATATGATACATTCGAAGCGGAACTGGTTGTTGCTGTAGGTGCGTTAGCGCCGGCTTGAAGCTCGTAAACTAAAGTTCGGAGTTCATAATCTTCTGATTGCGTATTTTGAGCGTATAACCAAGCCCATGGCCTATGATTCTGATTCAGGGCAATGGTTCCCCGATTTCGATCGTTGTTTATCCGGCTATCATAGTTTGGCATTTGCAACTGGCTTTTTAGGTAAGAACCGCCTATATTTTCTTTGTCCAGCGGGTATGAACCGTATGCAAACTGTTCAGGAATCAATACCATACTGAATAAGAACAAAACCCCGATGCAGCAAGAGGAACCTGATATAAATACCAGCCTTGCAAATAAGATAATGCTAAACGGAATGCCTCTCATAATCCCTCCCCGTCTAAAATTCTCAAGATATCTAACTGATTCTCTCGTGATTTCTTGATTAAATGCCATTCCTGATTTATTATACAGTTAAAGTACATGGTTTAAACATCAAACGCAACAAATTTTTAGGAGGACGTATGTCAATTAAAGAAAACCTGGAACAGGTAAAACAGAACATTGCTCGTGCTGCCGTAAAGGCGGGCAAAAGGCCGGAGGATATTATCCTGGTAATGGCTACCAAGACCGTTGAACCGGAACGCATACGTGAAGCCATTAAGGCCGGTGGGCTTATTATTGGAGAAAACAAGGTGCAGGAGGCCATGAAAAAATACAAGGTATTAAAAGACGAGGATGCAGAATGGCATTTTATCGGACACCTGCAGACCAATAAGGTCAAGGACGTCCTGACATTTGCGGACATGATTCATTCCGTTGACCGGTTGCATCTGGTTGAGAAATTGGATCAGCGGCTCCAGCAGGAAGGCCGTTCCCTGGATATTTTGATCCAGGTCAACACCTCACATGAGGAGAGCAAATATGGCGTCGCGCCGGAGGCGGCGGTTTCATTGATCAAGCAGACTGCAAGATACGATACATTAAAAGTACGCGGGCTTATGACCATCGGACTTTTTACTAAAGACGAGGTAAAAATCCGCACGTGTTTTAAGATGTTAAAAGAGATTTATGACAATGTTATCAAAGAGGGCGTCGACCGGGTGCAGATGAAATACCTTTCCATGGGTATGTCGGGCGATTATCGGATTGCAATCGAGGAAGGTGCAAACATGGTGCGCATCGGCACAGCCATCTTCGGCGCCCGTCCTACCCCAGATGCCTATTACTGGCCATCTGAGAAGACAGATGCAGACAGGGCTGAACAAATGTGAGGCTGAGTTTCATGATGAAAATGGGAAGACCGCAAGGTCAGCGGGAGAAGAGTGGTACAACGGCAGGTTCTCTCTTTGGGAGAACTCAATGACAACCAACGCGCGGGGTGGGTTCGGACGATAGAGGCGGTGTCGGGTAAAGAACATCAGCCAGGACAACTGGCATTATTTTCGGATGACCGGGAAGCGAATTTCGTTTCCATCGTGAGTGGTGCATGCGGAGCGCACCAGACGATCTGATGGGAGAGGATTATTCCCTGGCGCAGAAGGGCAAGGCGTGGATTGAGGCGAGGGAGAAAGTCCGCGTGAAAATATTTCAACAAAAACAACGTATTGCCTGCTGCGTAGGGGCAGGTTTCAAACCTGCCCCTACAAGACGAGGTTATTCATGTAGAGAATTTTCAAAAAACTAAATTATTACCCCTTCCCAAACCGCGGGAGGCGGTCAACGAGAATACGTCCGGATTCGCCGACAAATTTCTGGGTTCGGGTTACGAACCCGCTGTGGGATTGCACCGGCAAAAGGACGTGTTTTGATTTTGATTCATACCGAACGACAAGGTAAAATACGCATTGTCAAGCTACAAAGCATGAAAGGAGATTTTATGAAGAAGGCAATTCCGGGAGAAATATCTGAGAAAGAAGATATGAAAGCGGAAGCTGTCAATAAAGCGCCCCGCTCATTGATTGCGATTATTGCACCATCTGCTCGCTCTAAATGGATGCATTCCCGATTTTTTGTAAATCTGGTTAACCTGGTAGGGTGGTCATCGCCCACTAAACATCTCGTCCACGTTGCCTATTTTTTGGTGGGCGATGCCCACCCTACTCCATATGGCAAGGCACGCCTTGCCGTTACAATTTTATACGATATACCCGGTTATGCCGTTCGTTCATTTTTTTTGCAAAAAATTGGGAATACACCCCTGACAAACTCTGGGGCGGGCGGCATGGACAAGCCCCGCTTGTCCGTGCCTGCAAGAACGCGAAAATGCAATGAAAACGCAAAAGATGTTCAGGGTTGTAAATCGCAAATCTTCTTTCTAAAACAAGTTTAATATGCTAAAGATCATTTGTCTGTCTTGTGTTGTTGATCATTCACAGCGTCTTTGTTTATGCCAGGCACGGACAAACAGGGTTTGTCCGTGCCACCCAAACGTCTGATACACCTGTCCGGCACAAATACCCTGATGCTGTTGGCGGACAAAACACAAGGTCCAGGTTGCAAACCCGCCGTGGGTAAGGAATGTATGGGCACTGCGACCAGTGCCCCTTTTAAAACAAAAGAGATGGGCAATAACAGAAAGGCGTATTCCTCATGAAGGCCGTTGTTAAAACAAAACGCACCAGGGGTATGGAATATATCGATGTGCCTGCTCCAAAGATGGGGTCAGGAGACGTGCTCATCAAGGTCAGGATTGCCTCAATCTGCGGTACAGATGTGCACATCTATGACTGGACACGCTGGGCGCAACACCGCTTCACACCTCCACGTATTATCGGTCATGAGTTCGTTGGTACTGTAACAAAGACTGGAAGCGAAGTGACGCTGGTAAAGCCGGGTGACCAGGTTTCTGCCGAAAGTCATCTTACCTGTGGGCACTGCTACCAGTGTAATAACGGGTATTCCGAGGTCTGCATGAATTCCAAATTATTAGGCGTCGATCATGACGGCACCTTTGGCGAGTACCTTGTCCTCCCCGAGCATGTCTTGTGGAAAAACGATGAAAAAATTCCGGATGAATGGGCAACTATCCAGGAACCCTTTGGGAACGCCGTTGATACCGTCCTGGCTGAGGACGTCGCGGCGAAGACGGTCTTAATCCTCGGGGCAGGACCGATTGGACTCTTTGCCACCGGCATTGCCAAAGCCTGCGGCGCATCACTGATCATCGTCTCCGATCCCAACAATTACCGGCTTGCTATCGGCAAAAAGATGGGGGCGCATATAGCCGTTAATCCCAGAAGGCAGGATGTTACACAAACTGTCATGGAAGCAACGAAAAATAACGGAGCGGACGTTGTTCTTGAATTTTCCGGTAATAACCAGGCGCTGAATCAGGGATTAAAGGCTATTACGCCTGGAGGGAGAATTTCTATTTTGGGCATTTATGAGAGACGTGTCAATATAGACTTGAACAAGGACATCATCTTCAAAAAGATCCGCATTTATGGGATAACAGGCCGAAAGATATTTTCTACCTGGTACAAGACCTCACGTTTCTTGTCCACAGGGCTTGTCGATCCAAGTCCAATCATTACCCACCAGTTTCCTTTGAAAGACTATGAAAAGGGCATGAAACTTATGAAGGATGGGAAGTGCGGGAAGGTTATTTTAAATGTTTAGAGATATTGCTGTTTAGCCACGAATTTGCACGGATAGACAAGAATAATTTTCAAAAAATCCATAACTCTGTTTATTCTCAACTCAACAGCAATATTTAGAATTTAGTTGAGAAAATGCTGCAGAAGGTTTATACATACAGAGAGGAAATGTTAAAGACCAAAGAGAGTAAATAAAATTAGGGAGAATTCAATTATGTCCACAACTTTAAAAAATAAACTATCCAATTTAATTAATGAAATAAAGGAAATCAAAAAAGAAGTAATTCTTCTGGAAATAAAAAAAACACACAGAACAAAGCACAAATTAAATAAATGGAAGCTGCTGGGAGAAAAAGTATCATCAAAATGGGATAAAATCCCGGCAGAAGAAGCGGCAGAGATTGCAGCAAAGACAGGTCTTAGAGGGATGGATGCTTTGGTGGTTCAGGTAGCAAAGGAGTATAATGCAGAGCTTATAAGTTTTGATAAGGAAATGATGAGAAAGTCACGGGTGGTCTTGAAAAAGAGATGAAATATACTATCAAAGTTTTTGGCACTTAGCACTAAAACTTTGGCAGAGAAGGTATAATATGCCCATGATCGGGAGCAAGGGCACACCTGCCCAACATGCAGGCGGGAAACTGGAGATCATCGTCGGAAAATTCAACTTGGGACGATTTGATGCATGAAATTTATGTTCGTCAATCAATCGAAGCGGGACTTGCTGATAGCAAGGCTGGACGGACTAAAACGGTTGAAACAGTTCGCAAAAAATTCGGATTATCAAAGTGAAAGTTCACCGGACAGACACCGCAAATTCTATGGGGTAAATAGCCTCAGAAAACTTTGTTTGATAGTTTTTTGAAACAAGAATCAAAACTTATGGCAGATGTTCACAACAGGAAAACCAGAAGTTATAATATGTCCATGATCAGGAGTAAGGACACAAAGCCGGAAATCATGGTCAGAAAATTCCTTTTTGGAAACGGTTTTCGGTATAAACTCTATGATAAAACGCTACTTGGCAAGCCAGACCTTGTCCTTCCAAAATATAAAACGGTTATATTTGTTCACGGCTGTTTCTGGCATGGCCATGAAGGCTGCAAATATTTTGTGGTACCAAAAACACGGACAAAATGGTGGATTGAGAAGATTAACCGGAATAAGCAGCTTGATGCTGAAAACATTAGGAAATTAAAAAAACTTGGCTGGAAGGTCTTTACCGTGTTTGAGTGCAAATTAAGACCAAAGAAAACCGAAAAAACCCTGAATCAGTTAGCAACGAGATTAACAAAATGAGATATATCGACTTATTTGCGGGAGCCGGTGGTTTCTCAGAAGGTTTCAAAAGGGCGGGTTTTGAACCTGTTGCCCATGTTGAAATTGATCCTGCCGCATGTTTTACACTAAAAACAAGGCTTTCCTATCATTATCTCAATGAAAATAAAAAACTGGATATTTATATTAAATACCTTAAAGGAGAAATAAGCAGAAATCTGCTTTATTCCGTTATTCCTTCCCATATACTGGAATCTGTAATTAATCTTTCGATTGGCGACGAAAACAATTTTAAGATTTTTCAGATGGTAGAAAAGCTCGCTGGCAGGAAAAAGATAGATATAATAGTAGGTGGCCCTCCATGTCAGGCATATTCTTTAGTAGGGCGGGCAAGAGACAGAAACGGAATGCGGGATGATCCAAGAAATCATCTGTACGTCCAGTATGGAAGATTCCTGAAAAAATATAGCCCGAAGTTGTTTATTTTTGAGAATGTACTTGGATTGCTTTCAGCAGAAAAAGGGAAATATTTCAAGAATATTCAGGCAGATTTTAAGAGTTTTGGATATATAGTTGAACCATTTATTGTAAATGCGAATGAATTTGGAGTACTTCAAAACAGAAAAAGGGTAATCATTATTGGATGGAAAAAGGATATAAATTTTTCGTTTGACCAACTAAAATGTCAAAGCAGGGTTGAATATAAGGTTGGGAATATTTTTAATGACTTACCGAAATTAAGTGACGGGAAAGGCAAAGATAAATATTATGAATACGCTGAAGGAATCAATGATTATCTGAGCTTTACAAGAATAAGAAATGGTCTTGACGTCCTGACGCAACACATTACAAGGCCGCACACAGAGCAGGATAAAGAAATTTATCGTATTGCTGTAAGAAAATGGAAAAGAAGCAAAGAAAGACTTGATTACAACGATCTTCCTGAAAGGCTTAAAACTCATAAAAACAGGTATGCTTTCCTGGACAGATTCAAGGTTGTGGCTGATGATGTGCCATACTCACAAACAGTTGTTGCGCATATTGCTAAAGACGGTCATTATTACATCCATCCTGATATAGAGCAGAATCGTTCAATCTCAGTTCGGGAAGCTGCCAGGCTACAGTCATTTCCTGACGATTATTATTTTGAGAGCGGAAGAACAGCAGCATTTAAGCAAATCGGAAAGGCAGTTCCTCGTCTGATGGCTAAGGCGGCATAAACATCAAACACTAATTTTAAAAATGGACTCACAATACATTAAAAATACAATTGCGGAATTGAGAGAAAGAGCCAAAATCTACTCTCATGAATTGGAATTAAATATTTTGGAAGAAGCAAACAAGATTGTTGAAGTTGGTGCTTTAACTGTTGGAACTGATTCAAAAGGGAAAATTATTGCCCAAAATGTTTTATATCCTACACAGTTTGCACAAAAGGCAGTTGAAAAAATTTTGACAATGAATTGGCGGAACGGAAATGGGAAAAGGATTGAACCTCTTGTGTATGGAAGAAATGACTGGTATAGGGAAAAGCTGAAAATGACAAATGATGTTTTGAAACTTATTGATAAAAATAAAACTGAAAACTATGATTCGGTAGAAACCAAAGAATAACTACATGCTTAATTTTTATTACAAGGATTTTATAGAAACTTTTCTAAATAAAAGCATAAAAGAGATAATTGGTTCGATTTCTTTATCTGATCAATTTGATTCTACTATTAATCAAAACAAGTCGTGGGAACAACAAATACATATTCTGAAGAAAGCTTTAGATGGATATTGCGGGACAATTTTTTTTGAGTTCTCAATCCCAAGAATGGGAAAGCGTGTAGATTGTTTAGTTATTATTGATAATATTGTTTTTGTTATTGAATTTAAAGTTGGGGAGAATGAATTTTTAAGTTACAACATCGACCAAGTTTGGGATTATGCTCTTGATTTGAAAAACTTCCACAAGCCAAGCCATTCTGCGGTTTTAGCACCAATATTAGTTGCAACAGAAGCAAGAAATTTATTAACCGAGATTTCTTTAACTCCGCACAATGACGATTTGATTTTTCCTATAAAGTCGAATAAGGATAATTTGCCTGATGCAATCAAGAATACATTATTGTTTTTTCATGGTAAAACAAAAATAAATGGAGATGAGTATGCAAAGGGAAGTTATTCTCCTACCCCAACAATTATAGAAGCAGCTGTTTCACTTTACAACAATCATTCAGTTGAAGAAATTACAAGAAATGATGCAGAAGCTATAAATCTGAGTAAAACAAGTTCGGCTATATCTGAAATAATTGATTATGCTAAATCCAGAAACGAGAAAGTAATTTGTTTTGTAACGGGTGTACCTGGCGCTGGAAAAACTTTAGTAGGATTAAAAGTAGCAACCTTACATTTAGATAATGAAAAAAGTAATACAAGTGTTTATTTATCTGGTAATGCTCCTTTAGTAGCAATTCTTCAAGAAGCTTTGACAAGAGACAAAGTTAATCGGGAAAGAGAACTTGGAAATAGAATAACTAAGTCAAAGGCGAAAGAAGGAGTAAAAGCATTCATACAAATAATTCATCATTATAGAGATGCTTATCTTGTTGACCCAAATCCACCTTATGACCATGTTGCGATTTTTGATGAAGCTCAAAGAGCTTGGAATAAAGAGCAGACCGTTAAATTCATGAGGCAAAAAAAGAATCAGATTAATTTTGATTATTCAGAACCAGAGTTTCTTATTTCTTGCCTTGATAGACATAAAGATTGGGCTGTTATCGTTTGTTTAGTTGGAGGTGGGCAAGAAATAAATACTGGAGAGGCAGGAATATCAGAATGGTTAAATGCCATTTACAATAAATTTACTGACTGGGATGTTTGTATTTCACCAAACCTAACTGATAGTGAATATGCGGCAACCGAATCCATCAGTAAACTTCAAGAAAGAGGGGTTACAAAATATAATAAAGATTTGCATCTCTCTGTTTCAATGAGGTCTTTCAGAGCAGAGAAAGTTTCTTTTTTTGTAAAATTACTTTTGGACTTGAACATAGATGAAGTAAGAGAAACGCTGTCGTCCATCTCAGAAAATTATCCAATTATTTTAACAAGAGATTTAGCAAAAGCAAAGGAATGGTTAAAACAAAAATCAAGAGGAACCGAACGATATGGAATAGTAGTTTCCTCCCAAGCCCAAAGATTAAAGCCACTTGCAATTGATGTTAAATCCCCAATGAATCCTGTCAATTGGTTTTTAGAGGGTAAAGATGATGTTCGTTCTTCGTATTATTTGGAAGATGTTGCAACGGAATTTCATGTTCAGGGCTTGGAATTGGATTGGGCTTGTGTTACTTGGGACGGTGATTTAAGATATTCTGAAAGCGGATGGGAAACTTTTTCTTTTGTTGGTAATAAATGGCAAAACATTCACAAGGAAGAAAGAAAAAGATATTTGATTAACGCCTACAGAGTATTGTTAACCAGAGCTCGACAAGGAATGATAATCGTTCTCCCGGAAGGAAATGTTGAAGACCACACTAGAAAGCCAGAATACTACGACAAAACTTTCAACTATTTAAAAAGTATCGGCATCAAAACTCTTTAGCAGTTTCGAAATTCCCTGCATTATTTCACCATCAGAAAACGACCAGTATCAATCTTATCTTGCTATCATGTCAGGGGAAACACTAGCGACAATTTATGAAAGATATGGTTCACGCTTGTTAGAACAAAATGTTCGTTCGTTTCTGCAATTTACTGGCAAGATTAATAAAGGAATGCGAAAAACCATAAATGAAGATCCACACATGTTTCTTGCTTTCAACAACGGAATTGCTGTGACTGCCGAAGAGATTGAAATTGCAAAATCAGAAGATGGAAAAGGATGTCTTATTTCAAAAGTCAAAGATTTTCAGATTGTGAACGGAGGGCAGACAACAGCATCGATTTATCATACATTAAAAAAAGACAAGGCGGATATTTCAGGAGTATTTGTGCAGGCGAAATTGACCGTAGTTAAAAACAGAAACGATTTCAGCAAAATTGTTTCAAGAATATCAGAATATGCAAACACACAAAACAAGGTGTCTGTTTCTGATTTGAGTTCAAACATACCGTACCACATTGAACTGGAAAAATTATCACGCACCATTTTTACACCACATGTAACAGGGCAAATTAATCAAACAAGATGGTTCTATGAAAGAGCAAGAGGTCAGTATAAGAATGCTAGAATTAAAGAGGGTTTTACCAAGACGAAACAAAAGGCCTTTGACTTGAAGAATCCAAAAAAGCAAATGTTTAACAAGGAAGATTTGGCGAAGTATGTAAATGCATACCGGGAGATTTGCGATGGAAATAAATTAAGAATCGGTCCTCATCTTGTAGTTCAGGGCAATCAGAAGAACTATGCGCAATTCCTTAATAACAATCTTATTGATAAGCCTGACAATATATATTTTGAGGATATTGTTTCAAAAGCAATCCTGTTCAGGACAGCAGAAAAGTTATATGGTGTAAAACCTAATGCTATAGGCGACCTTCGGTACATAACGGTTCCTTATGCAATTTCTTTGCTAGGTTATTTAACTGAATATAAATTAGATCTTTATAAAATATGGACAAACCAATCTATATCAGAGGAACTTCAAATTATTTTAAGAGATTTAATGCGTTTAGTTGAAAATTTTATTAAGAACTCTGCTCCAGGGGCTTTGTACGGAGAGTGGGGAAAAAAGCAGGATTGTTGGATTGCAATGAAAGAGGAATTTAAAAATACCTCAATCCCAGTACCTCCCGATGATTTAATTAATCCGGAAACAAGACCTCGGCGCAGGATAAGTGATACAGAAGTTGAAAATTCAAATTTTAAGGAAATAGAGGCAACAATTAAAAATATAAGTACACAAAAATGGAAAGTAATTTACCAATATTGCAAGGAGAACGATGAGATTCCGGATTATTTCACCAATGCTGTTCACAATCTCGGAAGAAAATTAAAGGAAGGTATTAGACCTACTTCTAAGGAAATACTTTTGGTAAATGAACTTTTGAATAAAATAATTTATAAAACTTCAATTTTTGATGAAGAGTAAACAGCAAACGAAAAAATGGAAAAACTTTTATTAGTGCCGGGTATGAAAAAAATTTCCAAAACTGACATCCGATTTCCTTAAACTACCAGTGGACAGCAGGGTTTCTGAAATCCAATTTACAATTGACCTGGAAGGATTATCCGGAGAAGTATTTGACGAACCATTTAAATGCTTCTATTAAAAGGATTGTATAATATGATCAATAATTTTAGCCCATCAACTGTCAGGAGGTAGCCGAATGAATAAAAGAGAAGAGTTAAGATTGCTGACGGATAAATGTAGTAAATTACTTAAGGAAAAATATCATGTCAAAAAAATTTTCCTTATAGGTTCTTTAGTAAAAGGAACTATCCATAAAAAATCAGATATTGACCTGGTTGTTGCTGGATTACCACCAGCACTTTATATAAAAGCATTAACAGAACTTTCAGATCTCATGCCGGCAGGGGTTGAAATCAATCTTATTCCCTTTGAGGATGCCTTCGAAAGTTTAAAAGAAAAGACACTGACGGAAGGCGAACTTGTCTACGGATAGGGATAATTTGAAAAAAGACATAGAAGTCGAGTTAGAAAATCTGCAAAGACTCATAATAGAAATGTCAGGCCTGATAGGCAGGTTGTCAGAAAAACCAAACTTTTTTGAAACAAGGGCTGCCGGAAGTATTTTACATGATTTTTATTGTGGTGTTGAAAAGATTTTTGAAAGAATTGCACTCTCAGTTGACCATAAAATGCCAGAAGGTGAAGACTGGCACAGACAATTACTTAAGCAAATGGCAACACCCGATGAAGGAATCAGAAAAGAGGTCGTTAAAGAAGACTTGTTTATAGAGCTAAAAGAATACCTTAGTTTTCGCCATCTTTTCAGGCATATCTACGGTTTTAATTTGAAGTGGGAACAATTTTCTCAACTTTGTTATCATCTGAAGGACTAACTGAAAAACTAAAGCAATCATTAATTGACTTCTTTAAAACAATATGACATGAATAAAAGCGAATACTTTTTCGTATCAATTTATTCTTTTAGTACAACTACGAGTAAATTTCGTTGAATATGAACAAACTAGATTTTATCACAGAAGAATTAGTGAAACTGAAAGAGGCGGGTCTCTTGATAAATATCCGCACGATTGAAGGCCCTCAGGGCGCCTGGATTACCGTGGATGGGAAGAAGGTATTCAATCTCTGCTCGAACAATTACCTGGGTTTTGCCAATAATCCTCATCTAAAGTCCGCAGCACAAAAGGCTATTGAGGAGTATGGTGTGGGCCCGGCTGCGGTAAGGACCATTGCCGGAACAACGACACTCCATAAGGAACTCGAAAGGAAACTCGCCCTCTTTAAGGGAGCGGAAAGCACGATATCTTTTCAATCCGGGTTCTGTGCAAACCTGGCGGTTATTCCTGCAATTGTTAGAGAGGGGGACACTGTCTTTTCGGACGAACTCAACCACGCCAGTATCATCGACGGATGTCGTCTTTCCAAAGCAAAGATTGTACGATATGAGCACTGCAATCCTGCTGACCTTCAGGCAAAGATTTCGGATGAAAAAAGGGGCAGACGAATGCTCATTATTACCGATGGTGTCTTCAGCATGGAGGGAGATATTGCACCATTACCTGAAATCGTGAGGATCGCCGAAACCTTTGGGGCCATTACCATGGTGGATGATGCACACGGAGAAGGTGTATTGGGACGAGGCGGGAGGGGCATTGCAGACCACTTCAATCTCCATGGCAAGGTCGGTATCGAGGTGGGTACCCTGTCAAAGGCGTTTAGTGTGGTGGGAGGATACATTGCAGGCAATAAAAGATTAACGGAGTATCTGGCGCAAAGAGGGCGTCCCTTCCTCTTTTCCAGCGCAGTTACTGCTGCTGACGTAGCGGCCTGTATTGCAGCAGTTGATACCCTTGTCGCCTCAGATGCTCTGGTCAGGCAACTCTGGGAAAATACCGTGTTTTACCAGGAGAAAATGAAACAGGCAGGGTTTAATCTTGGTCAAACGAAAACGCCGATTACTCCCGTTATCATAGGAGACGCAAAGATTGCCAGGGAGTTTAGCCAAAGGTTGTTCGATGAAGGCATCTTTGCCCAGGCCATTGGTTACCCTACGGTTCCCATTGGCAAGGCGCGCATCCGTGTGATGCTTTCGGCTGCACACGGCAGGGATGACCTTGCGTGGGCGGCAGGACGTTTTGAGAAGATCGGGAAAGTACTGGGAATACTGTAATGAATATCTCATTTCTATTGATTTTTAGGAGAAAAGAATTTAGTATGCAAATAAGTCATAAGTTAACGGAAATAACTCTTTATACTTTTATTTATGAGGTTGAGTGCTTCACATGAAAAAAATTGTTATTGTAACTTTTTTGATGATATGCATGTTTGGTTGTGGCAAAAATGAAACGGAAATACTGGAAACAAAACCGGTCTCTCAGGAAAAAGAACAAGCAGAGACAAAACGACATGAAGATCTTGGTTTTATCAAGAACGAAGAGGGCTTCATCGTACACATGAAAGACATCAAGGTTCTGTTAAAACATTTATCAACGTCGATTAATCAGCAGGACTGGGAGTCTATTAAAAAGGACACGAAAAAACTGAAAGAGGCGAGTCCTGTGGCATTCACGGGCGCCAATAAAAAGGAATTGCCGGTAGAGTTTATAAACCTCGATGTCAAGTTTCATATGAGTGCATTGGAGTTGATTGGCGCCTGTCAGGAAAAGAACAAAGACAAGGCCACGTCTGCCTTTTTCAAGGTGGTGAACAGTTGTGACGAGTGTCACGCCAAATTCAATCCAAAAGAGAAATCCACCTCGTGGTTCCAGTAAAATCAAATGTGGATAAAATGTAACAGTTGCCATATTCATGAAAGGGGGTGAGACCTGTGGTGTGGGGGAAAAAACGATTGATCGATTATGCCACCTGCGGTGGGTGAGCCGGTAAGATCCCCGTCGAAGACATGGCGTACATAGTCAGGCGTTTACCCGAATATCCCAATGACCGGGTACTGGTTGGCCCCAAGACCTTTGCCGACGCCGGCATTTATAAGATCAGCGATGAAATGGCGCTGGTGGGAACCCTGGATTTTTTTACACCGGTGGTAAATAATCCGTATGATTATGGGCAGATAGCCGCTGCCAATGCATTGAGTGACGTCTATGCCATGGGCGGCAAACCACTCACGGCAATGAACATACTCTGCTATCCCTTAAAATCACTGGATAAGGATGTGCTCGTGGAAATACTTAAGGGTGGCGCCGACAAGGTCAATGAGGCGGGCGCGGCAGTGGTTGGTGGTCATACCCTGCAGGATAACGAGATCAAATATGGATTATCGGTCACCGGTATTATCCACCCTGACAAGATTGTGACCAACGCGGGCGCCAGGGCAGGTGACATGTTAGTGTTGACCAAACCGCTTGGCACAGGACTGATCATCTCGGCCATTAAGGCCAACAAGGTTTTTGAGGAAGATATCAGCATCGTTACGAAGAGCATGGTTTTGTTAAATAAGACGGCCTCAGAGGTGATGCTGGAGGTTGGCGCCAGTGCCTGTACGGATATCACCGGGTTTGGCCTTATGGGTCACGCATACGAGATGGCAGAGGCCAGCAGGGTAACGTTATCCTTCTTCGCTGAACGCATACCGGTATTTGAAGGTTGCGAACGCTATGTCAGGATGGGATTGATACCGGGGGTATCAAAACTCAGTAAAAAATATTTAAAGGATGTTATCAGGATAGATTCCAGGGTGCGAGAGGGGTTGGTTGACGTCTTGTTTGATTCACAAACCTCCGGTGGCCTGCTTATCTCGATCTCAAAAGAAAAGTCGGAGACGTTATGTGCAAAACTCAAGGAAAGAGGTGTTATGGTGACGGGTATTATTGGTGAGGTGTGCGAGAGAATGGATGTTTCTATTATCGTTTCACCATGAGACACTACAAACGGACCATCTTTACGGGACTTTTAGCAGAAATGTGAATTAATCAGAACTTCGGCGACTTTTTATTATAAGGTTAAACCCACCCCTGAATCCCCTCCCAGGAGGGGACTTCTTTAGTCCTCTCTTGAGAGGGGGTTGGGGGTGTGTAAGGCAGTAGCAGAGAAGTTTGAAATTCCTATGCATCAAATTAACCCTGTCAGGGTTTTAAACCCTGACAGGGTTGACTCACGAATTTTGTCTTTTCCACTCGTTCGGGTTAGGGTCTTTTCAGTGTGAAAAAATTCTATGAAGATAAGCGCTGTTGTATTTATTGCCTCATGTACAGTTGCTGTAATCTTTTGTATCATCCTGTTGATAGGTAATAAAAATATGGTCTCAGCCATGGGCGGTGCGAACTCCGTAGTAGATGAAGATACTTTCAGACGCCAGCGGAAGCGTATGGTGGAAGAACAAATTGCATATCGTGGAGTAAAGGATAAAAAGATATTGGAAGCCATGGAATCAGTGCCACGTCACTTGTTTATTCCGGAAGAAAACCGTTTGTATAGCTATTATGATCAACCTGTGCCTATAGGTTTTGGCCAGACGATCTCTCAACCGTATATTGTTGCATTTATGACGGAATTATTACAGTTGGGAGATGATGCCGTTGTATTAGAGGTTGGGACAGGTTCTGGGTATCAGGCAGCTATACTTGCCAGACTGGTAAAACAGGTTTACACAATAGAGATTATTGAAGATTTGGGTAAGGAAACCCGGAAGCGGTTAAAAATGTTGGATTACAATAATGTGGAAGTCATGATTGGTGACGGTTATAAGGGATGGCAGGAGCATGCACCTTTTGACGCCATTATCGTCACTGCGGCTGCAGAACACATTCCACAGCCCCTTATTGACCAGATGAAACCTGGTGGCCGCATGGTTATTCCTGTAGGTGGTGTTTATGTAGTGCAAGACCTGATGCTGATAACTAAAGATGCCTCCTCGAAGGTCATAAAAGAGTCCGTAATTCCCGTCCGGTTTGTTCCCCTTCTCCGGAAATAAAAAGTCGTATTTGCGTCGAAGTAGGGGCGAAGCATTTGCTGATTTAAATAAGAAGGCATTCCTGCAAATTCCGGCAAATGCTTCGCCCCTGCGGTGGTACAAGGATTACATTAAATCACATGGGTATGAAATAATAAACCTCCCGCAGGGCTTGGCCTATACGGGAGGTTTTTCCGGGTTTCAGGTAAATCCACTTAATGCTCTAATGGATTATATGGTTTACCTTCTTTTACGAGAGGTGCGTCCGGTTTTGCGACTTTCGCTCTTGACCTTACATCAAATATCGTCAAAGCGCCCATAGGATACTTTCCGGTTGAAACCATCCCCCGGAGGTTATGATCATGCATAATGGTTATCCCAGCTCCTAAATTGCAGGATAAGCACTTCCTTTGGCTTGCAAAACGGGGAATCTTAACTAACACATCAATCCTCTCGCCGCTTGCAATGCAAAGAGTATCCTTTTCATAACTGCTCTTTAATTTTCTGCCGTCCAATGCAACTACCTCCATGTGGTATCCATGTGGGTGAAGTGCAAAGACGTGATCAGCGCCAATGGCCATCAGGCGTAACAAAACCGTCTCATCCTCATAAGCCACAATCCTTGAGCGGGGATCGTTTATCACGGAACGGGGATGATAAAGATTATCAGTAAACGTCCTGCCATTAATCAAAAAGTAATCGGCCTTCCAATCCTGCAGTCCATGAACAACACCCGACTCCTGTAATTGTTCATTTGCCATGGAAGACATCTCACTAAAAAAAAGTGTATAGTCCCTATCATACTTATACCCATAAGCCGCCTTGGTCCTGTCCTGATGAATAATGATAGGAAAATACATACCGGCCAGAATATGGTTAAAGCTGTCCACATGGCAGTGGCCCATGAAAGACCCTTCATATTGCGGTATCAGTTCGTAGGTAAAAGTTTTATGTTCCAGCACCGGGTCCACCGGCAAAGAGGGTACACCGTCAATCGAGGGAGTTAAATCGAGGCCGTGAAAATGGATCGTATGTGCCACGTGATTAATTCCTGAGTGTTCATCTGCGCAGTGTATGCCGGTATTATGCAATGTAATCCGAACCTTTTCACCAACAAAGAGGTGGAGTGGGTCGCAGGGCACCTTAACAGGCTCCAACAATTGTTCCACCTCCTCTTTTGTTTTGACTTCTCCCACATCCTTGAAGCTTCCCTTGGCATGGGTATAACCCATAACCCACACCAATTCACCATTGGTCATCTCTATATAACCATCCGTGGTATACAGGTGAAATTCCCAAGTGCCATCCTTACCACGTTCTCCCAGAACATCGCCGTTTGTTACGTTGACCAAATCCTGTTCTTCCTCACTAAGATTCCATTCCCCGGCGTGTTTCACCTCTTCACCAA
Source organism: Candidatus Brocadia sp. (assembly GCA_013360945.1). Lineage (GTDB taxonomy): Bacteria > Planctomycetota > Brocadiia > Brocadiales > Brocadiaceae > Brocadia. The sequence continues at coordinate 43,073 of JABWAQ010000006.1, read as the reverse complement.
ATGCGTTTGGTACAGCGATATAAGTAGCAACACCCATGAACAACACCGGCATCGCCCGACTAATTAGCTTTAACAACTTCATTGCCATTTCCTTTCTTTCAAAGAATTAAATAAGATAAAAATTACGCATGCTACGCATGGTTAATGAACCTTTGGCCGTTGTAAGACGAAGATTATAGTATTTAACTGGTATCATGATTGCAAGGACCTGCCACGTTTTTATTTTCTGTGGTATTTGCAGGATTAATGCCTCGCTTTACCTTATTTTTTAATGACAAATTTTGAATAACAGATTGTTTCCTTATCCATAGCTTCTCCAGTACTGACTCCAATTCCACAATGTTTACAGGTTTGGCCAGGAAATAATCTGCGCCGCATCTTGTGACTTCCGCTGCCGTTTTTTCAGAACTATACGCCGTGATGACCACGATTGCTACGGGCATATTTCTTTTCCGCACTTCGTGTATCAGGGACAACCCACCCATACCGGGCAGCTTCATATCTGTTAAAATGATATCAAAGTTTTTCTTCGACAGGAGATTTAAAGCTTCATAACCCGACAGAACGCCGGAAACAGGAAATCCATCACGCCCCAATATCCTTACCAGCCCATCAAGGGTATTTTTATCATCATCCACCAGGAGCAACCTTGGCTTTATCATCGAAATTGATAGGGACCGAATTTTAAAATTTTTTAAAATTATTCAATGCAACCTTGATATTGCACAATGACGACCTCTTGTGAAAATTCTTTTACATGGGCGAGGTCTATTCCTTGTTTCTTAAATAGTATCTTTTCCAAGCGTTGTTACAGGCTGTATTTTATACACTCAGTAGGACAGAACTGCGCTGCCCGTTTTATATCCTCACCATGAGAAGCAATATCTACCTCTGTCCTTACCTCTGGTCCAACATTTTCCACAAAAACAAAAACCCTTGATGCTTCTTCAGTGCACATTGCACACTTTACACAATTCCCCTCAAACCAGACTGTTGGCATATTATTTCACTCACTTTCGTATCAAGATGCTCTTTTCCCCACGGCGTTATATTAAGCGGGGGAAAATGAGCACCTATTCAAAAACAGTATCAGTTCACACCCCTCCCCTATCCCCTCCCACCAGGGGCAGGGAAAAACACTTCCTCCCCCTCGATGGGGGAGGTCAGGTGGGGGTGTTGAACTGTTACCAAAAACAATACTTTTCTTTTAATTACGAAACACCATTACATCCAAATCCCGAAATAATCGATGTGGTAAATATCGATTATCAACCAAAAAAGCTTTGTCCAGGCGGTCGTAATCCTGCATAATTTCTCCGGATCATTTTTTAGTTCCCTGGCAAAGAGATTAAACAAGTATTGGTGTATATAGCCCCAAAGAGCAAGATTCAGCCTTACCGGTATATAAAGGTCCTCAGAACCGAAGATCGGCACATGTACAGCGCCAACCCAGCGGACAAAATTCCAGAACTCTTCGTCCCATTTACACTCCAGTATTTTCAGCAGAAATCTTTGTTGTCTTGCCCTGCGGATGTCTACATATTCTTTTGCTATCTTCCCGTTTTCATCTCTGAACCACCTTGATAACCACGGATCATTTATCAACTTTTCATAATAGATATGATCAAGGATTGCCTTAAGGTTTGCAGCGATGATATCTTTCGATTCCTTGATAGCTTCTGTGTCCTTATCTGTGAAGTTCAGACACTGCGCCATATATTCGTAACGTTTCACTATGTCCAGGCTCGTATCCCTGTAAAGATTCCAGGCCTTATTAAATTCAGGGACTTCCAAAGCCGGATTGCGTTTACCAGACGGCATCTTCTTCTCTGCTTCCATCGGAAACATTTTCATATAAGCATTTGACATAATTGACATAGTATTTGTTTTTATCCTCCCTCAAAAATTTGAAAAAAAGTTTATTTAAAAAATTATGGTTCTATTTGCTTATAACTTCGTAAAAATGCGTTGAGTAAATGTAGCGCCCAACTACAAAAAATACATTAACCTACATTATCCGTGCCCCCTTTCTGAGAAAATGTCTGACCCAATCGTTTCAAGGCAAAAACCACTCAATAGAGTAAGAGTCAAGACGCATATCTTTGAAATAAAATTGTTGTTGTCTATGGACTAACACAAACACGATGCCAATAAGAAGTTGACAATCGCACGAAAGTCATAAGTGGTTATTTCGATGAACATTAGAGTTGTTTGTATTTTAAGGTATGGGATTAAAGGGAAAAAGACGCTTAGTGAAAAATGAGTGCTAAACGAAAATTTTGCGGAAATAAGGGTGTGTGGGGCAAAAAGGCTTGAAAAAATTTCGTTTCTAGCCCCATTCTTTTACTTTATACTCAATCTTCCGCGTGGATATTCCTAGTATTTTAGCAGCCTCTTTTTTATTACTGTGAGCCATGAGGAGGGTCTTCTGGATGATCTCTTTTTCGGCTTCTTTTAAGGAGATACCCAGAGGGATTTTAATCATCGTTATATCTTCCTTGTCCGGAACAATATTTTTTGGTAATTGGTCCACAGTAATCATGCTTTTTTTACAGAGCACAACTCCCCTTTCAATGACATTTTCCAATTCTCTTACATTCCCCGGCCAGTGATATGTGCAAAGCGCCTCCATTGCTTCAGGGGCAAAACCCTTAATCTCTTTTTTGTATTTTTTTATATATTTAATGATAAAGAAATTTGAAAGAATGGGGATATCCTCCCTTCTTTCCCTCAAGGGAGGCAAATGAATGGTGATGACATTTAAGCGATAAAACAAATCTTCCCTGAACCTTCCTTCAGAAACCTCCTTTTCAAGGTCACGATTGGTTGCAGCAATCAACCGCACATCCACTTTTACAGTCTTTTCTCCACCCACACGCTCAAACTCCCCTTTTTCCAAAACCCGGAGGAGTTTAACCTGAACCTTCAAACTCATCTCTCCCACCTCATCCAGGAAAAGCGTGCCGCCGTCAGCCAATTCAAATCGACCCTTCCTCGACTGAACGGCACCCGTGAATGCCCCTTTTTCATGGCCAAAGAGTTCGCTTTCCAACACACCCTCCGATAAGGCGGCACAATGCAAGGCTATAAAAGGCATACATGTCCGGTCGCTCTGGTAGTGAATAGCATTGGCCACGAGTTCTTTTCCCGTCCCCGTTTCCCCCAGGATCAGGATTGACGCCGTGCTGGGGGCAACATCTTCTACCATCTTGAATATACGCTGCATCTGGGGCGTGCTTCCCACGAGTTCGGAAAATTTATACTTATCCTTCAATTTCTCTTTTAATAACCGGTTTTGTGCGATTAACTGCTGCCTCTCCCACAACTTTTCCAACACCAATTCCAACTCCTCGACATTGATCGGCTTGGTCAGATAGTCGTCTGCCCCGCATTTTATAGCCTCCACAGCCGTTTTTACAGAACTATAAGCGGTAATAACCACAATGGCCACCGGTTCTTCCTTTTTTCGTAATTCGCGGATCAGGGATAATCCCCCTATTCCGGGCAATTTCATATCTGTAACGATGATATCGAAGTTTTTCTTAGAGAGGAGATTCAAGGCCTCATAACCCGACAAAGCGCCGGAAACAACATACCCGTTCTGCGCCAATATCTTCACCAATCCATCAAGTGCATTTTTATCGTCGTCTATCAGTAATAACCTTGGCTTTGTCATGGAAGTGTTTAAGTTTTTAAAGATGAAAGACAAAAAACAGCCTAATTTGTTGGAATAGTAATCACAAATTTACTCCCTTTTGGGGCTTCCTCTAACCTTATTACGCCTCCATGGGCCTGGACGATGTTCTGCGCAAAGGAGAGTCCTATCCCGGTACCGCCATCCTTGGTAGTATAGAACAGGTTAAAGATTTTATCTTTGCTCTCATCGGGTATCCCTGACCCGGTATCCTGACAAGAAATCCATATTTCATGCCCAATACATTTTGCGCTTACGTGTAACATTCCCCCATCTGGCATTGCCTCAATGCTGTTAATCAGGATATTCAGGATTGCCTGCTTTATCTTGTCTCTATCTGCCAGCACCCTGGACAACCTGTTCGTTATGTCTAATTCTATTTGAATGCCCTGTAACTGCGCCTGGGGCAGGAGCAGAGAGACAATCTCGCTGAGGATATCACTTACATCAACGGCGCTTTTGTTAAGCTCGCCCGTTTTTGAAAAATGCAAGCACTCTTCGACAAATCCACTTAAACGGTTGAGTTCCTTCCGGACTATCGAAGCAATTTCAAGCAATTCTTTTTTTGATTTACCGCTTAGTTTTTTTATGTCCTGTATTTCGCGTTCCAGTACCGTCATCTGGATATTCATTGCATTTAAAGGGTTTTTAACCTCATGAGCCAGTTCTGCGGCAAATGCACCGAGTGTGGACAGCGTTTTTGACCTGATGACCTCATCAGAAAACCTTTTTACGTCACTAATGTCTTCGATAACCGATACGATATGCGTTGGCTTCCCTTTCGTGTCACTAATAGGTGAGACACTCATTTTCACCCAGGATTCATTCCCATCGCCCCGTCTGATGAGGAGTTCCCTTGAACCTTTAGAAGTCCCTCCATGAAAAACCTCCATACCAGGACAAAATTTTTCCGTTAAACACATACCCGTAGAAGTATGGCACAGAAATATGTCACCGCAATCTTTGCCAATAATATCCGCCCTTGACCATTTCGTTATCTCTTCACAGGCACGGTTAAAAAACACCACCCTCCGGTTTATATCCTGTATCATGATCCCCTTGTTTATAGAATCGAATGCCTGATTTAAAATATGTGTTATCATATCAGTGTTTTCCATAATTAATAAGCCTATCAAAATTTCTCTAAAAGTAAATGTCAAAAAAGAAGACGGATAAGCATTTACAAGAGAAACGGGGTGGAAATATGGATCGGGAAAACAGGGATAGTAGGGACACGGTGCTCCGTGTCTCTACGATTTATGAAGATTCCACCAATATCGAATACACGGTTAAACTAACCCGGCATTTTATGCTGGCGCTTATGGAAGAAGGGAGAAACGTCAGTGAGGGTTCCCTCAAGAATTTCCACATATTCTTGCCTCAATTACAATCCTGGCACAAGCCTCGGCGTCAGAAACAGCATCATGGTGTTTTAATGGAATCCCAAGAAACGCGCAAACGCCCGGCAAATTTGCCGGACGGAGATTCCATACCTTGCGGGCAAGGCGTACCGTGCACTGGAATGGGATTGCCGGTGGTGACAGGCCTGCCGATTGGCAACACGCCATCAGGACTGACCGATCAAAGGGCGCATTATGCGCCGCCAGAAATTCAGCGCCTTTGAGTTTTTCAGCCAGATATGGCCACAATTCGTGGAATGCAGGTTCATTGGCAACGTGTTTCCATGAGATGCCATGGAGATACGTAAACACAAAAGTACGGCGCGGCGGCCGGATAAGGCAGTGTGTCCGGTCAACAATCCGGTTGTCTACCACCCTGACCAGCCCAATCGAACAGGCGCTGTCAGGCCGAAAGTCTGCGGTCTCAAAGTCGATGGCAACAAAGCAGCCATTGTTCTGACCCTTTGTCTTTTTCCCAATCACAGGAACTCCTTCATTTATCCGGTTGTCAAACTCCTTATCCGGAATTTCTATAATCTTTCTGCCATTTTTCGCCATATTCCGTGTATTTTGATTCAAACTCCTTTTGCGAATTCTTTACCAAATTAACACATGAATATTTTTATAAAATACAATGGAAATTGTACCATAACGGCATGAAGAAAAAAACGATGAAAACTGGTAACTATTCAGCGAAAATATTTTGTATTAGTTTGTATTTTAAAAATGGCAACTGTTTTGCCTTAAGAAACACCGGGATGTTACCTTTTATGTCCGAAGGGCAGGCAGTGTATAGCAGGGGGTGAAGCCCATACGTGTTAAGTTAAACGATTGGGTTGGGTGGCATGGCATGGACAAATCATATTTCTGTAGGTCTTGAACAGAGATAGTCCTTCTGTGTCCTTCTGTGTCCTTCTGTGTCCTTCTGTGTCCTTCTTGCAACACATAACGGCAGAATCCACTGGAAACATGGCTAACCACTGTCCCCCGCTGGCGGGGGTTGGAGGTGGAAAAGAAACACGAAAATACTAAAGAATTGAAAAGTGGTAGACGTGGCCGGGCTATCCAGTCCACCCCCTGCACCCCCGCCAGCGGGGGACATGACTGATTCAGCACGAATAAGGGATTAATTGTTATTTCTTGACTTAACAGGTATGGGGTGAAGTGTCCAATGCAACATGATTAATTCAATGGGGATTTCACGTCATAAGATGTTGCATGGTATCGTATTTTGATGAGGTTTAAGTTGACATGTGTTGGATATTGATATAATATCTGTAAAATCATCAAGTCAAGAAGTTTATATTAGCTCTCTAATTATAAATGAGGTGCAACATGGCAACATTAACAATCGAATATCCAGATGAAATCTTGGTATCATTAAAAGAAACAAAAGACGTTTTTCTCATGAATTAAAAACAGCAGCAGCCGTAAAGCTTTATGAGCTTGGCAAGCTATCGTCTGGTAAGGCAGCACGACTTGCAGGCATGGATAGAATTTCTTTTTTAAGAACGCTGGGTAAATACCAGGTATCCATTTCAACATTAGAAGAATTTAAAGAGGATATGAAAGTTGACATCGACCAAAAATATTGTCGTTGTAAACACATCACCCATTATTAACTATTATTTCAAACTTCCTCCCATTTTGTCCTGTCTATTCCAATTTCTTTAAGAATTTGCTTAAGAAGATTTTCTCCAATATCACCTTTGTGTGGATTAGGGATACGAACCTTTAATTTCTCCTTAACCATAAATTGGTGTTTTCCTCCAGAGTATGGCCCAATAAAGCCAAGTTGCCGCAAATAGCGAATCAAATCTTTGCGTTTAATAGGGCCAAATTTTGGCATCAAACTACTTCCTTAATGTTGACGTCTATTCCATCAATTACCGGAATGGTGTGCCCCATTTTGATACCTAATAAAATCCATTCTTCAAGGACTTCTCTTAATTCATCCCGGCAGGCTTCAAGGGTACTTGCATTAGCCCAGACTCCTTGAAGACATTCAATCTTGCCAAAATAACCTTCATTATCAGGCAAGATTTCGTAATGCGCTTTTTGCATGGCAGCATGAATATAAGCCGTTAACATCGGTTCTTTTCCTTTTCAAAAAATTTGAGTTTGTTGATTTTGCTTTAAACAATAGAATTTATTAAAGGGCGTTCACGAATGCGTCTTTTAAAATTATACTCTTTTTGATGCTTATGGCAATACATTTTACCTTCGGGAGTTCACTGATAAAAATAGTAATACCCTGTAAAATTTACTAATCTGAAAATCTGTGCAATCTGCGGAATCTGTGGTTCCAGTTAGTTTTGGGGTCTGACCTTTAGTTTTGGGGTCTGACCTTGAATATAGAATATGAGAGTTAGTTTTGGGGTCTGACCTTGAATATAGAATATGAGAGAATAAAAACAGGTTAACATGAAGGTTCTTTTTTATTGACCCAAAACTTTTGGCCAAGAGGTGATGGTGTTTGGTGTTACACCTTGATTTGTGGCGTGCCCAGCGCAGGGTGGCGTCTTCTTACGGGTGGAAGTCCCGTCATGGTAAAAACCAAAGCCATGTCGGGTGCTTGGTGTCGGGTGCTTGGTGTCGCGTCTTGAATAGTGATTACTTGTGAGCCATGTAAGGGTGGGCATTACCTACCATTTATCTGTTTCCATATATCTTTTCCAAATCACAATCAGCCCTGCCAATAACAACAATATCATCTTCTTCCAGGAGTGGCTCCATAGAATAACCAGTCACCTTTAAGGCTACATATTGAAAGTCGTCCCCTGTCGGAGATCGAAGGTATTTCTTTGGTATCCAGAGTTTCTTAACAATATGAAATGTTGTACAACATGGAATGACTTTCCTAATTAATAGACTTTGAACATGGAAAACGTCTGGGCAATTATTACGAAACCCGACAACATCCCCATTGTTGGTTTAATACTTTTATTGTTTTTCTTTACGTTCAAATGGTATTACCCCAACCCGAACGAGTCGGAAAAGTTGGTAGCGCAGGCTTCCAGCCTGCATATTATATAAATTCAAAAGCAGGCAGGATGCCTGCGCTACACAATATTTTTGCCAAACGTGTCAAAATATTTTTTATAAGACACTATACACGGTACAAAGGCTTGGCAGATGGAAGTCTATGCAGGTGATAATGCGCTATGCGCATCACCATGCAGAGAGTTTACGGAGCAGTGTTGAAGTGCTGGATAAATTGCAGAAAAAATTTATCACAATTTTATTACAATCGCATGAAGAGCGGGCCGCGGTATAACCGCAAAACCCGTGATTTTATTGGTAGCGGGGGTGGGATTCGAACCCACGGCCTCCGGGTTATGAGCCCGACGAGCTACCAGACTGCTCTACCCCGCGTTATAAGACATAGATATGTTGTCTGTCCGGTGTTTCACACACTGATTTGTAATATGCATCAGTATATCAGCCCATACTGAACTGTCAAGGATAAAAAAACTTTCCCTTTTCCCCACCTATTCTGGTACAATAGTTATGATCGCCCGGACGGAAACACAGGGATTTTTTTCTCCCCTTCGGGGCTGATTATGGTAATTTTTTCTTCTCCAGGGATTTTACCCCTGGCTGTATTCTTTCGTCCCTTTGGGACTCCTTGTTTGATAAAGAAGTAAGGTGGAAAAAAACAGATGAAAATATTGATTGTTGGAAGCGGGGGAAGGGAACATGCGCTTGCATGGAAGATTGCACAATCACCTATGGTTAAAAAGATATTCTGCGCCCCGGGAAATCCGGGGATTGCGGAAGTTGCCGAATGCGTTGATATCGAGGCAGAAAATATAGACGGTCTCTATAACTTTGCAGTGAAACAAAAAATAGATATGACCGTCGTCGGTCCGGAAGACGCACTCATAGCCGGTATTGTTGACAAATTCAAGGATGGACATCTGAATATATTTGGACCCGGCAAAAGGGCTGCGATCATCGAGGGAAGCAAGGCCTTTGCAAAAACGCTCATGAGGAAACATGACATCCCTACAGCAGATTTCAAGGTCTTTGAGGATTTAAAACAGGCAAAAAAACACCTGACAGCCTGTGAATTCCCTTTGGTTATTAAAGCCGACGGGTTAGCCAGGGGAAAAGGCGTGTTCGTATGCAAGACACCGGAAGAGGCGGGCAAACACCTGGACGGTATCATGAAGGAAAAAATCTTTGGATGCGCCGGTGACAAGGTCGTTATCGAGGAGTTCCTTGCCGGAGAAGAAGTCTCAATCCTTGCAATTACCGATGGAAACACAATCTTGCCTCTCCCATCCGTACAGGACCATAAAGCGGTTTACGACAGCGACAAGGGACCTAACACGGGCGGTATGGGGGCGTACTCGCCCGTACCATTGATTACAGAGGATATGCATCTTTCTATAGAGGAAAATATCCTGGTACCCGTCATTCACGCCATGAAGCGGGAGAACCGGACTTACCGGGGCGTCATTTATGCAGGACTGATAATCACAAGCGCCGGCCCTAAAGTACTCGAGTTTAATGCCAGATTTGGCGATCCGGAGACCCAAGTCCTTCTCATGAGGATGAAGAGTGATTTAGTCCCGCTCCTTTTATCAACGGCGAAGAATACTCTAGAGGAAGTAGAAATTGAATGGCATGACTGCGCCTCCGTTTGTGTGGTCATGACATCCAAAGGTTACCCCGATGCCTATGAAAAAGGATTTTCCATTTCAGGGCTTGATTCCATAAAAGCGCTTGATAATGTTCAGGTATTCCACGCAGGGACCTCTATGAAGGATGGAAAGGTGATAACCAATGGCGGGCGCGTCCTGGGGGTCACGGCATTGGGGAAAAATATACCAGAGGCACAGAAGGCTGCGTATGGCGCAATTCAAAAATTGTCCTTCGAAGGGGCCTATTACCGAAGAGATATCGGCGCAAAGGCCATGCATCAAAAGAAGAAGTAGCAAAGTGAAAACAATTATTAAAAAATATATTCCTTCTTCCATTATTTTTTTGTATATAATAATTTTTCCTGTTTTTACGGGCAGTGTTTTGTCTTTACCGATGGTGACTGCTGACAACCAGGACAAGGTATTTTGGGATAAGAGATACGAAACGGAGGTTTATATCTTTGGCAAAGAACCCGTTGAATTCTTAACGGAACATATTGACATCCTGCCCGGGGGAAAGGCACTGGATATTGCAATGGGTGAGGGGCGAAACGCCGTGTTCCTTGCAAAAAATGGGTTTGATGTGGATGGATGTGATATTTCAGAGATAGCCGTCAAAAAGGCACGGGAGCTTGCTCAGGAGAACAAGGTGACGATACATGCCTTTGTCGCTGATTTGGAAACTTACCAATTACCCAAAAACACCTATGATGTGATAGCATGCTTTTATTATCTGCAACGTAATCTCATTCCTCAAATGAAGGATGCGCTCAAACCGGGAGGGGTGATTATTTACGAGACCTATACCATAGAAAACCGGGAACACGGGTTTGGGGGCCCTAAAAATGAGGATTATCTCCTGAAACCGAACGAACTTTTAAACCTTTTTAAAGACCTTAAAATTATTTACTATCGTGAACTTATTTTAAATAACAAAAAGGCCGTTGCCAGCCTGATTGCAAAGAAATAAAATATATGTCGCTATTACATGACGTTACAGACAGGCAGCGCGAGGCCATCACCCACATTGAAGGTCCCCTTTTAGTGGTGGCAGGTGCCGGCAGCGGGAAAACGCGCGTAATTACCCGCCGTATCGGCTATCTGATGTCACAGGGGGTAAAGCCTTACAACATCCTGGCCATCACCTTTACCAACAAGGCTGCCGATGAGATGGGCGAACGCGTACGGCAATTTTCGACTTACAAAGGCCTCTGGGTCTCCACATTTCATAAGATGTGTTCACGAATTCTGAGAAACACCATTGACCGGCTTGGATATTCACGGGACTTCAGTATCTATGACACCACCGATCAACTGAACAGGGTTAAGTATATTATGACCGAGCTACAACTGGATACCGCACAGTGGAAGCCGCGTACTATTGTGAGCACCATCAGTAACGCTAAAAACAAACTCATTGACCCCCAAACCTTCGCCGCAACTGCTTCCGGCTATTACAACCGTAACGTTGCCCAGATTTATAGAAAATATCAGTCCCTGCTCAAGGCCAATAATGCCCTGGATTTTGACGACCTCCTGATAAAAACCATAGAACTCTTTAAGACAAACCCCGATATCCTGGAGATGTACCAGGATAAATTCAGGTTTATCCTCATCGACGAATATCAGGACACCAATTACTCCCAGTATACCATCACGCGGCTCCTGGCAAACCGGTACAGAAATATCTGTGTAACAGGGGATCCCGATCAGTCCATCTATGGCTGGCGCGGTGCGGATATCCGGAACATCATGGATTTTGAGAAGGACTATCCCGATGCCAAAGTGGTGTTGCTGGAACAAAATTACCGCTCTACCAAACACATCCTCCACGCAGCTTCCAGTATAATTCAGCAGAATAAATACCGGAAACAGAAGACCCTGTGGACGGAAAATATCCTGGGAGAAAAGATCAAGGTGGTTTATTGTGAAGATGAACATGGTGAGGCAGACGAAATTGCAGGATTCATAAAAGGGCTTACCAATACGGGTACCAAATATTCAGATATCGCATTATTTTACCGTACCAATGCCCAGTCCCGTGTATTAGAAATCTCTTTAAGAAATTCCGGGATTCCCTACACGATTGTTGGGGGCGTTGAATTTTATCAACGGAAGGAGATAAAAGACATCCTCGCCTATCTCCGGCTATGCATCAATCCCCATGACGAAATAGCGCTGGAACGCACGATCAACACCCCTACCCGTGGCATAGGCAACGCCACCGTTAAAAAACTGGAAGACTGGGCAACTGCTCAAGGTGCAGGTCTTTTCCATGCCATTCAACACGTTGATTCGATACCTGGAATTGCCGGCAAATCTGCCGCAGCGATAAAAAGGTTTTCTGAACTCATCTTGGGTTTACAGCAACTTCCCAGATCACCGGTTGAGGACGTTATCAGACAGGTGATTGAAAGAACAAACTATTTCGCGTTTCTCCGTGAATCCGGAGAAAAGGAGTCGAATGACCGCATAGCCAACGTGGAAGAACTGGTCAATGCCGCCCATGAATACGACATAACTTATTCCGAAGGAAATTTGCGGGGATTTTTAGAGGAAGTGGCGCTTGTCTCCGACGTGGATGAATTGGAGGATAATGCCAAAGCCGTGACACTCATGACGCTTCACACGGCCAAAGGATTGGAATTCCCCGTTGTCTTTCTTACCGGTATGGAAGATGGGTTATTGCCCCATTCAGAGTCAAGTGACTTAGACGAGAAAATTGAGGAGGAGAGAAGACTCTGTTACGTGGGCATTACACGGGCGATGAAGGAACTCTTCCTTACCCATGCCAGACGGAGGATGCGATACGGGCAGATGAACCCATGCATGCCATCCAGGTTTTTAGACGAGATACCGGATGAAATCCTGGATACTATTGATAGGACGAACCGAGATTATTCTTATAACACGTATTATGTTAAGAACCCGCCATTGTCAATAAACAGGGGTCAGTCGTCACATGAGTTACCGTACAAATGTGATTCAGATACAGATACCGCTGATTCAACAAACGTCCCTGTAAGCAGGGATTCTTTGTCATTTTCCAGTGGAGAAGTGGTCAGACACCCCATTTTTGGCATTGGGAGGATATTGGAAGTTTATGGCAGTGATGAAAAGGCAAGCGTCAAGGTCAGTTTTAATAGTGGCGGAACAAAACAGCTGATGTTGGCATATGCAAAATTAGAGAAGGTACAGGCTTTGTAATAGTTCATAACGCAGCACAGCCGGAACCATATTACCGCAAAACGGAAACCAGGGATTGCGCACAATCACACTAATTAAATGGTTGGATTAAAAAAAGAAGATTGATATAATAGGAATAATCGTCATTTTCTCATAATTATTTTTTTCACTCTATGCAGGAAAATATTTCATGACAAAGATATATATGGACAATGTTTCGGGCACTCCCATGCACCCGAAAGTGATAGAGGCAATAACTCCATTTTTAAAAGAGGGTTTTGGTAACCCCTCTAATTTGCACCAATTTGGAAGGGCTACCAGTGAGGCTATCCAGACAGCGCGCGGACAGACAGCCAATCTTATTAACGCAAAACCAAATGAAGTCATATTTACATCAAGTGGCACTGAAGCAAATAATTTTGCCATAAAAGGCATACTTGCAGCTCACAAAAAAAAGGGTAACCACATCATTACCTCAGAAATTGAACATTTTTCAATATTGAATCCTTTAAAATCATTGGAAAAATCCGGTTACAGCGTCACTTACTTACCGGTAGATAAATACGGGATGGTAAACCCGGACGATGTGAAAAAGGCCATTACCCCGGCAACAGCGCTGGTATCTATCATGTATGCCAATGGGGAGATTGGGACAATTGAACCGGTTAAGGAGCTTGGGGCAATTATGAGAGAAAAGGGTGTCTTTTTCCATACCGATGCCGTTGCTGCTGCAGGAAACATACCCATTGACGTCAAAGAAGCCAATGTGGATGCCCTGAGCATGTCGGCCAATCAATTCTGCGGCCCGCCCGGGATTGGAGCGCTTTACTTGAGGGAAGGGGTAAGGATACTTCCCTTCATGGAGGGTGGTGTACAGGAGGGTGGCCGTCGTGCAGGGACGGAAAACATTCCCGGTATTGTTGGTATGGGGAAAGCGGCGGAACTGGCAAAGTCTGAAATGACCCAGCGTATGGATAAGGTTCAAAACTTAAGGGATCAGTTAAGAGAAGGTATTTTAAAAAAGATAAATCATGTGTATATCAATGGACATTCAACCGATCGCCTGCCGGGAAACCTCAGTTTATGTATAGAGTATATTGAAGGCGAATCGGTTTTATTATTCCTGGATATGCAGGGGATAGCCATCTCCAGCGGGTCTGCGTGTACCTCGCGGTCACTCAAGGCGTCTCACGTCATCATGGCCACGGGTGTTGATGCGGCGCTTGCCCAGGGAACAATACTTTTTAGCTTAGGAATTAATAACTCAGCGAACGATGTTACATACGTCATGGAAAAGCTGCCACCCGTCGTTGAACGCCTGCGTGAGATGTCACCCCTCTATCACCAAAAGCAAAAGGGGAATTAGCCCCACGGTACTAAAAAGTGTGTCAGTGTCACACTTGTTCTATGCATCATATAAAATTATTCGTAAAATTTCCTCTTTTTTTGTTCACATAGTGGCATTTATTGTGTTATATAAATATTCGATTCTTTCAAAAACAACAATGTTGGCATACAGGATAGGAGCGAAGCATTTGATACATTCTGGATAAGTCAAATACTGCTCGCGGATTCAAATGCTTCACCTATACATTGCCCTATAAATCAAAATCAACCTGAACAGCACGATAAAGGCAAACCCCGAGTGATCGGGGGACGCAAAGTAAAGGGTCTTTAGGCGCACAAGGAAGTGAGTTCATAAGATCGCCTTGCTTCAGAAAAAGACAGCCTTACTGCCGAAGATGTTTTTCTTAAACATTTTTGCAGTAAGGCTTTTTTTATTTATTTAAAAAAAAGTAACAAGATGGTTTTTGAAAAATCTCAATAATATTACGGTCTAAAGTAGGGGCAGGTTTGAAACCTGCCCCCTGCAAAAACACCACAACTTTTCATGTAGAAAACTAAATTAATATAAAAGAGGGGGGCTTTATGAAACAGGGCAAGATATTACTTCTTGATATTAACACTACATCCAGTCTCTGCCAGATGTTACAAGAAGCTTTCGAGTCCTCCGTGGATACCAATGTTCAGTTGAACCATGGATCCTTTAAGATCGATATATCCAATCTCCACCCAAACGATCTTTCTAAAATTATCTCAGGTTTCAATCCGGATATGATATTCCTCGTTTCATCTTGTTCTTTGCTTAATCAGGCCGGTACACTCTTGCAATCCATAAGGAAGGAATTCATAAAAATACCGGTCGTTCTGGTAACGGACGCGTGTCCGCCTGATGAGGTCTTTGATTTGCTTGAACTCGGGGCAACCGACTTCATCACACCACCGTTCAAGTCCACCGATATCCTTCCCCGCATCTGGCGCGTGCTGGAACAGAATACGATAACAGAAAGGACACACCAGACCCTTATGGAGAAGATCGGATTACAACAAATCATCGGGGAAAGTCCAGCATTTCTTGCAGAGATACGGAAGATCCCCCTGGTGGCGAAAAGTGATGCAACCGTCCTGATTACGGGAGAAACAGGCACGGGGAAGGAGGTGTGCGCCAGGGCGATCCATTATCTCTGCCCGCGGACGGATAAACCCTTCATCCCGGTCAATTGCGGCGCCATTCCCGCAGAGCTAATGGAAAATGAACTCTTTGGTCACAAACCGGGTGCATTTACCAGCGCCACTTCATCCCAACCGGGGTTAATACAGGAAGCAACAGGCGGCACGATCTTCCTGGATGAAATCGACTGTCTCGCTGCCGCTGCACAGGCCAAACTCCTGCGTTTTCTCCAGGAAAAGGAATACCGGCCGCTCGGTTCTCCGAAGGTCTGTAAGGCAGACGTACGGGTCATTGCCGCATCGAATATTAACTTGGAAGATGCAGTGAAGTCGGAGAAATTCCGCCAGGACCTTTACTACCGGTTAAACATCATCAGACTCTTACTGCCGCCCCTGCGGGAACGGCGTGACGACATCCCCCTCCTCGCCAGACATTTCCTGTTTAAATATGCAGACGAGTACAATAAACAGGTAACCGAATTCTCCCCTGACGCCTTACAACTCCTCATGTTTTTTGATTGGCCTGGTAATGTGAGAGAACTGGAGCACGTGATCGAGCGGGCAGTTGCCCTCTCTGATCAGAGTGTCATCCGGAAAGAAGACATCGTCCTGCCATCTCCGGAACCCGGTGTGCATGGTGAGTCTTTTCAGGAAGCAAAGGACAGGGTCATCGCACAATTTGAAATCGCGTATATTCAAAGCCTCTTGCTTGCCCATCACGGCAACATCACCAAAGCGGCAGAGGCTGCAAAGAAGAACCGTCGGGCATTCTGGCAACTTATCCATAAGCACCACATAAACCCTGAAAACTACAAGACCATACCTCATAGCGCTGCCCAGCCTCAATCAAAGGAAAAGGGGCAACAATAAAATTGTCTTATAAACCTTGTGAAATGTTGAGCTCGGGACATTGCATAAAATATTTTTGCTGAAAATGCTAAAACTTACCTCACAAGATACTACGCCCAAAGGGGCAAAAAGCACATAGCCATGGGTGAAGCCCCATAAGCGCCAACTTGTATTTGCTTTTTTATCAGGTTGGGATTGTAGGGACACGGTGCTCCGTGTCCCTACGATTTATGAGGATTCCAATGTCGAATAATGAACAAGGAATAATGAATGTCGAAGGATAAGAAAACTTCATAATTCGAAATTCCTTGTTCGATATTCATTATTCATTTTTTATGTATTTCTTTGTGTCTCAGTGGCTTTGTGTGAGAAAAACAAAAAGACTTTCATTTCCGACTCGTTCGGGCTAGGACATTTACCTGCATTTACCAGGACATATTTATCCTACCGGTAATTTCTGTATTCAAAACGACTTACTATAAATCTGCTTAAAACACCAGGACAAAAAGAACATAGTTGATGCTTAAATTATGAGAAAAATCAAAGGCATCGCCAGATCTTTGCATACACAAAAACAATCTTCAACCCCTTCATTTGTCAGCATTTGAAAACAATCCGGCTTCCTGTGCGATGGATTTTGTAAACGAGGGTACGAGGGTTGCTAAAAGTCAGATCACTGGTAATTACAGAAAGCGAAAATGCAAGTTGTCATTGCGAACGTAAGGAAGCAATCTCCACTTCAAATAAATTATGGACAAGGATGACGGGAGGTCAAAAAATCCCTCTCTGAAGTGGTGGACAAGGTCTCATATTTGAGTATAAAGGAAAAGACAACCATCTCTACTATCGGAAGCAAAGACGTCAGACCTTGATTATTGAATATACTTCACAATGGCAAAACGAAATCTGTTCCGTGCTGGAAGGGGGTTGTCAAAAAACTTACAAAAAAGAAAGATTTTATACGGTAATACTATAATCTGGTCCGACGCAAAACTACTGATTCATAAGTACGTCCCTCACGATAGGAGAATTACACCTAAAAAACGCCGGCTTCTCCAATTCTGCAGATTATCTTAAATTATGAATATGCTGCAAATGGCGAGATGAAAAACTTAAACTATGTCATCTAAATTGCGCGAACCGTGAACAATGCGATGTATCTCAACGGTTTTACCACGGACGATGTAGAATACCAAATAGGATTCGATAACAAGGATACGATAGCCAAAAATTTTGAGTTTGTCATCTTTTGGTATGTGTCCAAGAAATGGAAGAGCTTTAAGGTTGCCTATTCGTTGGTCTAGTTTATCAATAAAGGTCACTGCATTAGCTGTACTATCATTTGCGATCCAGTCAAAGATAGAGACAAGATCGTCAACAGCGACTGGAAGGTAACGGACAATGTATTTATTTGTCATGCAAGCGCAGCCGAAGTTTTTTCATTACTTGAGAATGGGTAAGCCCTTTTTCTCCTGCTGCGGCTTGCGCTTGAGCTACCGCAAGTTTTCCGAAAAGTTCGACCTTGGCTTTAAGTCTTTCATAGTGTTCAATGCTCATAACAACGAGGTCACCCTGGCCGTTCGTGGTCAAGTAAATTGGTTCGTCTTGCTCATGACATAAAGTGGCAATGTCCCTTGTTTGATTATGTAAGCTTGATATGGGTTTTATAATCGGCATGACTCCTCCTTAAACAAAGCTTTTGATAAATAGTGTATTATCTAATTATAACAAAATCAAGAACGAATTAGCAGGGGGAATAGAGGGGATAGGATGAACAGAAAGTTTGCTTCTTAAATATTAGCGTGCCCAGAGAATGGTCGCGCCTTCTAACGGGTGAGAGAGTCCCGTCATGGTAAAAAGTCAGAAGCCATGTAGCTTGGATGGCAGGAGGTGGTGTAAACATTGCCTTCTGAAACCCATCGACAAAGTCTGTTATAAGGTAGTTGCGCAACTATCCTGGTTGTAACTCCAGTGAACAAGGGGTGGGCGAAGGTTGCGTCTAAATATTAATTTTTTATTTTTCATGGAAAAGGAGTAGGGTGGGCATCGCCCACCAAGAAATAGGCACCGCGAACGAGATGTTTGGTGGGCGATGCCCACCCTACCAGGTTAACCAGATTTACAAAAAATCGGGAATGCACCCATTAGGAGTGTGTTTTATACAGGCATTGACTTATCCAGTCAATGTCAAGATGCGTACATATATTTTTCAAATTATTTCTGTGCCTCCTCATCCGTGGGGTTAACAGAATCAGATTTTCATGGAAAAGCATGACAAGTGTACAACGGGAAAGCCACCCATTATGCAGGAGATATTAGCCTATCTGTCTGAACATCCCGATGCCGAGGACACGCTGGAGGGTGTCGCTGAGTGGTGGTTGTTAAAGCAAAAAGTCAGACATAAGTCAAGGGAGGTTAAAGAATCACTCACGAAACTGGTGGCGAAAGGTCTCATTCTTGAACATAAAGGAAAAGATTCTCATACCTATTATCGAATAAACCGAAGCAAGTACGAAGAGATAAAAGCAATACAACAAAAAACATAACGATAAAGGCAAACCCTGAGCGATCAGGGGGCGCAAAGTAACAGGGTCTTTTGTAGGGGCGTAGTGCCTACGCCCTTGACGGATATCCGTCAGAAGACAGCCTTACTGCCGAAGATGTTTGGGAAAAATCTTTGCAGTGAGGCTTTTTTGTTTTTATTTGAATAACGTGTAATTATTTGGAAACAGGGAAGGGAATTTACCATGAAATATACACTATGCATCACACAGCAATGTAATATGCGATGCCAATATTGTTACATCGACAAAAAGGACACGGGGATGCCTTTATCCATCGCAAAAAAGATTATTGATTTCATCTTCAAAAATACTCCTTGCGAAGAAAAGATTGATATCGGTTTCTTCGGTGGCGAACCTCTTCTGGAATTTGAACTTATTAAAAAGATTACTGAGCTGATAGAAAATCATCCGTCATTTCATAAGAAATCAGTAGAACTTACCGTGGTAACTAACGGGACAATTTTTTCTGATGAAATAGCCGGTTTTTTGAATGAACACCATATAGGATTCTGCTTAAGTTGCGATGGCCCTCCATTTGTACAGGATGCGTTTAGGCGCTTCACAGATGGCAAAGGAAGTTCAACCATTGTTACAGACACGATAAGGCGTGCAAAAGAGACCCTGCCCTCAGTACTTGTTAATGCGGTGTATCATCCTGAGACTTTTCAATATTTACCTCACGTTGTGGAATATCTTGTTTCCCTTGGACTAAAACGGATCTATTTAAATCCTGACTTTTCGGCGCCCTGGTCAAAAAAAGAGGCTGAATTGCTTCCTGAGATTTATGGACAGATTTCAAGACAGTATATTGATTATTATCTTAAAGAAGACCCCCATTTTATCAGCCTGATTGACAGCAAAATAGCCGCTATCATGCGCGAAGGACACAAACCTCATGAACGCTGCAGGATGGGTACCGGCGAGTTTGCCTTCACACCTTCAGGAAATATTTATCCCTGTGAGAGGCTTATCGGCGCAGACACGGGAAATGGACACTGCATAGGAAATATCGTCGATGGGTTAAACAGAGGGCGAATGCTTTGCAAAACAGACCCCGGCAGTGAAGTTAACACCGAATGCCTATCATGCAGCCTGAAGGACTATTGCATGAACTGGTGCGGCTGCTCAAATTATTTTTCATCCGGATATTATAACCGGGTAAGTCCGTTCTTATGCGCCGCAGAAAAAACTGCAATTATTACTGCATTTAACACCTTTCAAACCCTTGAGAAGAAACTTGGATCAGTCTTTTTTAACAACCTGTTAGAAACGCATACAGCGGACTGTATGACAGGAGAATAGAATGAAAATCTGCAAACAACGTCCCGCAAAAATTATTATACACCTGAAAGGGATTTCGAAGAAGATTCCTCCAAATGGAATTAATCATTTTTTAGCTGAAGGAAACAGTATGAAAAGGGGACGGCCCCCTCCGGCAATTGATCGGCATTTAGGGTGGCACGGACAAACTTGTTTGTCCGTGTTTAACTTGTAAATTTTTCTTTTTGTGTTACATAAGCGATATACTTTATGGAGGGTGAAACAATGAACGGAGCAAATCCTTTTTTAATAAGGCGATGGATATATGGGATACCGGCACCTATTTGGCTTAAAAATATGGATATGATCGGAAATACCATAGAGGAATATAAACTTAAACCTGTGCCTGCAGAGTCTCTCATGGCTGAAAATGCCTTTGTCCCAAGTGGTATGGCGATAGGAGAACAAACTACTGCAAAAGCCCGTTTACGCCCCTGGCAATGGCCTGGTGGAATCAAGATCGCCCATCTGCATTACAAAGGAGATATCTACCTCCTTAATGAAAGCCAATGGAAAAACTTTTCAACAAAGATTGTTAATGAGTTTCAGAAAAAATTGGCTAGCGTGAAAACCATTGGTTTTGAACAAACCATGGAATTATCAGAGGGGATAGATAGTGTTGTTGCCTAGTTTTGTACCAGAAGTATGTAGGCATTTTCTGGAGAGAGGGTTGGGTTGCATCTTAAATATTAATTATCCTTTACCTTGTCGATTTGACCTTTTTCAGTAAGAAAGGCCAACATTTATTTTTAAGATGTGACCCTTCTCCCCTCTTCTCCCCTGTTGCATGAACTGTGAACGACGCAATGAATCTCTACGTTTTTGCCAAGGACATAGTAATAGATTTGTAAAGGATTTCTTCACATATTATCAATCCTCCGGCATTCTTTTTCTATCAAAAATGCGCTGTGTTTCCCCTCGTGACTCCTCTTTTCCTGTATAAAATCCTTGAAATCTCAAGCGTTTTATACGATAATCCCAAAGAAGAAGGAAAATGAAGTATTTGTAACGTCGTAGAATTTTCTCAAAGGGCTGTAAGATAAAAAAGACCAGGAGGTCTATCTATGGTGACGGTCATTACAGAAAAGAAAAAATATACAGGGTGCACCCGATCTGGCCATAGAAATAATTTCTGAAAATAGTGTTTACCGGGATATGGTGCAAAAAAAGAAACTCTATGCGAGATTTGGCGTTAAAGAATATTGGATAGTACTTCCAGAAGAGGAAGAAATAGAGGTTCATATCCTAAAAGATAACACCTATCAGCTTTGCCAGACGTATGGCAAAACCGACACCCTTGAATCGCCCGCTTTGAAAGGCTTAACAATAGTTTTAAAGGAAATCTTTTGAGATTAGGAGTTCTATTATGCAATACAGCGCTAAAGTTATGGATCATTTTGCAAATCCCCGGAATGTAGGGGATTTCTCCGACGCCGATGGCGTAGGGGAGGTTGGAAATCCGGCTTGTGGGGACATTATGAAGATGTCCATAAAGGTCAAAGACAATGTCATTGTCGATGTGAAATTCAAGACCTTCGGGTGTGGGGCTGCCATTGCCACCAGCAGTATTTCCACCGAGATGATTAAGGGAAAGACCCTGGACGAGGCCCTCCAACTCACCAACAAGGCAGTTGCAGAGGCATTAGACGGCCTTCCCCCGGCCAAGATGCATTGTTCCGTGCTTGCCGAAGAGGCCATTGAGGCAGCCATCGATGATTATCTCAAGAAGACGACTGGCAAAGGCCTTGAAAAAAAGAAGCATCATGCTCACGACGAACATCACGGGCATTAAATATAAGGAGTTTCACAACACTTTAGTTTTTTGAATAACCTTAATAAAAACCAGGTTTTTACCGTCTGTGTAGCGCGAACTTCAGTTCGCAGGACATCGACATAAATGTCGTGCTACATGTACGTATAGGAAATTCAAACTGGTAGCCGCAGACTTCAGTCTGCGCAGGCTAAAGCCATGCGGCTACCTGAGTCGTTGCCTTTGGCAACCTGATAATGTTTATCAGGGAATTGAGTAACAATTTAACCAGGTTCGAATTAGAATAACACTGAGAATTTTATTATGAAGGCGGATGAAACACTGGATTGTTATGGACTCATGTGCCCTATGCCCATCTTTAAAACGTCCGTCAAGATGAAAGACGTGGAAATCGGCAAGGTGCTTGAGGTCATTGCTACGGACGAGGGCATCAAAAAGGATATTGTTTCCTGGTGCAATACCACAGGGAATCAACTCCTGGACATCAAAGAGGCGGATGGAGAGATCCACGTTTTTATCAGGAGGCTGAAGTAGTAAATTGTAGGGACACGGAGCACCGTGTCCCTACATATCTTCTTTTCCTTTTTCAATACTTTTTCGAATCAGATTGCGCAGGATAAAGCTGCGCCCTGCGCCACCCAGGAGTCTTTTGAGATTTTCATACAGGGTCGGATCGGCTATCAGGGCGCCAATGGTGCCTTCCCCGCCGGCTATTTTACCGGTAATCTCGTTCATGGACTCCGAGGTCTTAACCAAATTTCCCAGGATCCGTTTGCCTTCCGGGTCGTACATAAGGGAGTAGAGCAGCCCGTCCCCTTTTTGGAAGGCCTTGACGCTTTCATCCAGTGACTTTGTGACATTACTTAATGACTCTACCAGTTCTCCTTTCTCCAGTTTCTTTAAAATTTTTGAAAAAGATTCTGCTATGCTCATACCGTTCTCAAGCGCATCGGTATAATCAACCGGATCTACACTTTTTATCGAATCGCCATCCTCCACCACAGGTTCAAGGCATGCACCGGATGAAATCTCCACGTAAGAATCTCCGGTCACATAGCTCAACCACTTAATCGTAGCGATGGAGTCGCGGGTAATATTTTTCTGAACCGCTTTATCCACCCTTAGTATCACATCAACCTCTGTGCAAGGCAATTTATCGGATAAAATGATATTCTGTACCTGACCAATCCCCACGCCCATAAATCGCACCGGAGCGCCTGCCTTCAATCCGTATACATTCGAAAACTTCGTCTTTAATGTAATTTGAGGTCCAAAATATCCCTTTTGAGAACCGAGAATAAAGACCATGGCGCCAAAACCTGCCAAGGTTATCAGCGTAAAAAGTCCTACCCGTATTTCAGTAAATTGTTCTCTTGTCATAAAAGTCCCCCTTTACTCACAGATAGTGCCACTGATAAAATCCTTCACCGCTTGTATACTGGAATTTACCAGTTCTTCCCATGTCCCAACGGTGATAATCTTCCCCTCGTGAAGCATGGCAATCCTGTCAGAGACGGTCATCACGCAGTGCAGATCATGAGTTACAACAATTGTGGTGACCCCCAATTTCTTCTGCAATTCGATAATCAACTCATTAATGCGTTGGGCAGTCATCGGGTCCAGGCCCGTTGTGGGTTCATCGTACAGGATAATATCAGGTTCGGTTGCAATTGCCCGTGCAAGTCCGACCCGCTTCTTCATCCCGCCGCTTAGTTCTGACGGCATCTTGTTTTCAATTCCACTCAGTCCCACAAGTTGTAGTTTTTCCGCTACCCGCGTTTGAATTTCCTTCTCAGTGAGTTGCAAGTGTTCACGGAGCGGATAGGCGATATTTTCAAACACCGTGAGGGAGTCAAACAGGGCGGCACCTTGAAATAACAATCCCACATGTTCCCGCAACTTGATCAGTTCACTTTCTTTCATCCGGGTCACATTCTTACCAAAGACCGTGATGTCCCCTTTGTCAGGCTTCACAAGCCCAATTAATTCTTTCAGGAGGACACTCTTCCCGGAACCACTTCCGCCCAGGAGGGAGATAATTTCACCCTCCAGGATGGATAGGTTTATCCCATTATGGACCAGAAGTCCATTAAAGGATATGTGAACGTCCTTAAATTCAATAATTACCTTGGACATAAAACGGGACACAGATTTACACAGATACCACAGATACCTATTTTCTAAAATTATCAAATATTTTACGTTTAATTTCTGGTTTTGGGCCAAAGTTAAGTAAGAGTCCAACTTCAATTTTCGATGCTTTTAAATAATTTAACAACTGCGCTTCATTCTCTATTACTAAACTCTTCGCAGCTTTTATTTCTACAATTACCTTATCGTCAACAAGTATATCGGCAAAGTACTCACCCATAATTTCACCCTCATAAAATACTTTTATTGGAAACTGAGAAGCAGCTGGGATACCTGCTTTCTTAAGTTCTTTCATCATTGCATTTTCGTAAACCTTTTCCAGAAAACCATAGCCAAGTTTATTATAAACCCTATAGAAAATATTAGTAATCTTCTCCGTCAATTCTTTATGTTTAACATCCTCATAATCTGGATAATCTGTGCTCATCTGTGTTTTTCTGTGTCCAGGTCAAAAATTAAAAAATGATCAGAAATAATTTCGTCAGGAAAAAATCTGAAATCAGGATCAGGATCGATATCGTCACAACGGTTATGGTCGTAGAGCGACCTACACCGGTTGTGCCTCCGGTAGTCCTTAAGCCAAAGTAGCAGCCGAGCACAGCGATAAGCAGCCCAAAAAAGACGGTCTTCCCGATACCGCTCAATAAATCCGAAATCGTAACGGTTGTTAAAACGGAGTCGATATAGAACTTGCGATCTATTTCAAGCTCGAAGACCGCAATAACCATACCTCCAAAAATCCCGATGATATCGGCAGTAACCGTGAGCAGGGGAAGCGCGATCATGATGGCGAGTATCTTAGGGGTCACGAGTTTTTTGACAGGACTCGCTCCCAGTGCGCGCATGGCATCAATCTGTTCTGTTACCTGCATGGAGCCAATCTCTGCCGCAATACCGGATCCCACCCTTGCACCCACCATGATTGAAGCCATGACGGGGCCTAACTCCCGGACAAGGGACAAGGCAACCACACTCCCGACATATGTTTCCGCTCCGTACATGCTTAATCCATAAATCGTCTGCAGTGCCATCACCATCCCCGTAAATAGCGCAATAAGATCGACCAACAGGAGTGACCCTGTCCCAAAGTTATCCATTTCCCGGAGCAACAGCTTCAGGTTGAACGGAGGCACAAAAATCCCTATAAGTCCTTTAATCGCCAGTAGTGTTACCTCGCCCACCGAAAGGATAAATTTTCTGACAGTGACATCAATGAATAATAAAATATTCATAGGAAATCCTTCCTGTTACTTGATAAGTAATGTATCCTTCAATAGAGTATTACTGAGTAAAATCTTCCTTTTTCGCAAGGATTTTACACCCCCCCGCACTCCCTTTTCGTTCGACTGAGTGCTCATGACGAAGTCTAAGGGGGGAATTCCGAAATCCCCCTTAATAAAGGGGAACTCAGGGGGTTGTTTCTTAAAATACTATTTCTCACCACGCCGGTGGCGCAAGAGATTAATTTTTGACAAATCTAAAAGACATTACCATATGTTCAAAGTCGCTCCGGACGTCTTCAAACGAATCGCATGGCGCCCAGTATACCAGATCGTAAACGGTGTCTCCCATCCTGATAATATAGGCGTCGAACTTTAATTTGTTATTATCCATTTTGCCTTCTAAAATGGTATGCAGCGCACTTTGATTATCCACGAGTACGGATTCTTTTGAAATGATCTCCTTGTTGGTCATCCCAAGGAAAAGATGTCTGTTGAGCATTTCAAGGGAAAGCCCTTTATTTTCTATCTCACTGGAGATGATGGCAATCATGGCATGATGTTGTTTATACCACAAGACTATGTCTTCTTTACCGATTTTCAGCGGCTCCCATCCCTTACCGGGCATGCTTACCGTATATTTTCCGTTGGAAGGGAAAAAGACACCCTCTTTTATTTCGAATGTAGCACAACCGGAAATATATAATAGACTTGCTATACTCAGCCAGAGGAGTGTCTTTTTGATAGAAAAATAACTCATTTAAGCTCCTGTTTGCTACAAACAAAATGCCGTCGCACCGAAGCCTTAGAACAATAAAAAACATTTGGAACCACAGATTTCCCTGATTACACAGATGATTTAAAAACTTGTAAAGACACATTCTTATATAAGGATTTTTATGTCCTTATATCCATTAGATTTCATTATGTCAAGCTTTTTTCAAAAGAGAGTATGCTCGTCTTTGAGCGCCTATGAGTAACAACACTTGACATATCGGCGCCGTTCATTTAACATAAACAAACTATGATTTCAGTCGATGCTGCTGTAAAGATTGTTGCGGATGTAGTCGGACCGTTGCCATCAAAAATGGCGCCCTTTGAGAGCGCCCTGGGGTTCTGTCTCGCCCAGGATGTGCAATCGGATATCGACATGCCCCCCTTTGAACGCTCGGCAATGGATGGTTACGCCGTTATTGCAGAAGATACTGCTGCCGCACCCGTGGAATTAACCGTCATTGAGGACATTGCAGCCGGTCACATGCCCACAAAAAAGGTGGCGCGTGGACAGGCATCCAGGATTATGACCGGGGCCGCTGTGCCGGAAGGGGCAAATGCCGTAGTCAAGTTTGAAGAGACAGAAGACCTTCCAACAAGTAATCGGGTAAAAATTCTCAGACCGATTGACAGGGGAAGAAACATCTCGAAACGCGGGGAAGACATGCAGATCGGGCAAACCGTTCTTCACAAGGGCATATCCATCAGACCACAGGAAATCGGCATCCTTGCTACGGTGGGAAAATCCCGTGTCGAGGTGTTTTCTGCACCAACCATAGGTATTATCTCTACCGGTGATGAGCTGGTGGATGTTGGGTCTCAACCTTCCGTTGCACAGATCAGAAACAGTAATGGTTATTCCCTGTCGGCGCAGGCCAGACGTTTAAAGGCAGAGGTTGAAATTCTGGGGATTGTCAGGGATACGAAGGAGGAGATTTCCAATATAATGCGCAGAGGATTACAGAAGGATATCCTGATCCTCTCCGGTGGCGTTTCTATGGGTGAATACGACCTCGTGGGAGACGTAATGAAAGATTTAAACACCCGGATCTATTTTGAGAAGGTGGCGCTAAGGCCGGGAAAGCCAGTTATTTTTGGGAAAAAGGATAAGACCTTTATCTTTGCCTTACCGGGAAACCCCGTAGCATCCTTTGTTACCTTTGAATTGTTCATTTATCCCGCGATCCGGAAGATGATGGGTTTCACCGACATTCACAGGAATACCGTAAAGGCATCTTTAGAGACGGAAATACTCGTCAGGAGAAGGCGTCGTGAGTATCGCCCCGCAATCCTTCGCATGCAAAACAACATGTGGCTGGTTTCGCCGGTAGAATGGCATGGTTCTGCCGACCTGCTGGCTACTACCAGGGCCAATTGCCTGCTTATCGTCCGTGAAGACGCGGAAAAACTTGCATTAGGACAAATGGTCGATGTTATACCACTGGATTAACAAAGAATGTTAAGGTTTTTTATTGACAAAGTATAACTTTTACTATAGTTTTAGCCGCTGTGAAGACCGTAACCTTTAGAGAATATATAACAGAGATATTAAAAACTGCTATCTATGAAAAAGGCGAAAGCTCCGATGTGATCATTGCGGAGGTGCCGTGTTTACCAGGATGTTTTACCCAGGGCCGAAATTTTGAAGAGACCAGGGAAAACCTCATAGATGCTATTGAACTATGGGTTACCATCGGGTTGAAGAAAGGTGAAAAAATGCCCGTTATTAACGGCTGTCGCCTTGCAGCTGACTCAAAGGTATTAACAAAGAAAAGGGTTTATGTCTAGCCTGAAACCCTGTAAACGGCAGGTGTTAATCAGGAAGTTGAGGAAATTTGGATTCGAAGGCCCATACCCCGGAGGTAAACATAGTTGGATGGAGAAAGAACATATCCGGCTTATCATTCCTAATCCACACAAAGGTGATATAGACGTTGGCCTTATTAGAAGGATATTGAAACAGGCTGCTATTAGTCCCGAAGAATGGAGTAATATTTAACCGCTTTATTCAAAGGTAAAGAAGGAAAAGCAAAAACATGGGAAGTGTCCATCCCACCCATACCCCCATGTTCAAGGTCATTGCCAACCAAATAAATCAAGCTTTCGGATATTATTATGACTTTATTCGTTTTTCTTTGTGACCAGGCACCTTAGTAGTGTTAAAAGATGCCGAAGATCTAACGT
The DNA here is from genome assembly GCA_013360945.1 of Candidatus Brocadia sp. Lineage (GTDB taxonomy): Bacteria > Planctomycetota > Brocadiia > Brocadiales > Brocadiaceae > Brocadia. Next base: position 14,800 of record JABWAQ010000006.1, on the reverse strand, counting down.
AGGATAATAAAAACATACGCAAATTCTTTAACATATTTTCAAAACCTTGAGCAAAGCGAATTTTGCAAAGATCCTTATTCTTTCTTTTCTGACCATCCTTCTTTTATGCCTTTCTTTTCCACCGGCAGACCTGGGCTGTCTTGCGTGGATTGCCCTTATTCCCTGGTTTATCCTTATCGTAACCGGGGAGAAATACGTTTATCCAAACGCCCTGTTTGTCGGGGTTATATTTTTCCTTATCCAGCTTTCGTGGCTTCGCCACGTGACTATTATTGCATGGGTTTTGCTGAGTCTGTATTGCTCTGCATATTTTCCCGCCTTTGCGTTCTGCACCCGATTTATTATCTTCAGATTGAAATGGCCGCTCGTTGTTGTTGCGCCGTGTATATGGGTTGCGCTGGAATTTATACGGTCGTTTCTGTTGTCCGGATTTCCGTGGTTTTTCATGGGACACACCCAGTATCAGCATCTCCCGGTAATACAGGTTGCCGATATCACCGGCGTTTACGGTATTTCCTTTATTATTATTATGATAAATGCAGCTATTGCTGATCTGATAATCCGCACCTTTGCAAGCCGTAGCAAAATTATTTCATCTCTTTCTCTCCCTTTGCAAGAGGAGGTAAAAAATTTACCAAAAAAGAAGGCTTTTGCAGAACGATACTATAATTGTTTGCTCCCAGGTAAAAAATTTATCTTTTTCGGCCTGGCCTGCATTCTCCCTCTCGTACTTCTGGCGTCAATCCTGTTGCACGGTTTGTACTGGCTCAATCACTATGAACCTGAAGAAGGCCCTACCGTATGCCTGGTGCAGGGGAATATACCCCAGGATTTAAAATTTGAGTCCACCGAAGAGGACCAAATCGAAATCCTGAAAAAATATGCCGGCCTATCGATGAGCACGAAAGGCACACCGGTCGATCTCCTTGTGTGGCCAGAGACTATGGCGCCAGGAATCCTTAATATTGACCCGGAACTCACGGGGCGGAAGATTGACCTGTTATCACAGCTTACAGCCATCCAGTTGGCACAGGATTTAAACACAAACCTGCTTTTGGGTGGCATTGCCCTGACGCTGACCGGTGACGAGCAGATTTATTTTAACAGCGCTTATTACTATAACAGGGCGGGGAAATTATTGGACCGCTATGACAAGATTCACCTTGTGCCATTTGGAGAATTTACCCCTCTCAAAAAATATTTTCCATTCCTGGCTAAGCTTGTCCCTTACGAAATTGGATTAACCCCAGGACACCGGCGGACGTTATTTCATTTAGATACCCAACAAAAGGGAAATTTTCTGTTTGGTTCTTCTATCTGTTACGAGGACACGGTGCCGTCTCTCATCAGAAAATTTAAGAAAGATGGGGCGGATTTCATGCTCAACATAACAAACGACGGCTGGTTCCGTAATAGCGCAGAGCTTGACCAACACCTTGCCATTATGGTATTTCGGGCAATAGAGAACCGCTTCTGTATGGCGCGCGCAGCCAATACCGGCATATCGTCCTTTGTTGCCCCCGATGGCACCATTTACGACAGACTGTCAGACCCTGCGGGAAAATACAGGGAAATTAGCGGCACCCTGATAAATCATATCAAATTGGTGGAAAAATATAACCCTTTCTACACCATGTTTGGTGATTGGTTTGCCATCATGTGCACTGCAGCAACTGGAAGCATGCTTTTCATAGCTGTCTTTAAATCCTGGTTATTTACCGCCAGGGTACCAAAATACAATGGTAATTAAAAAAATTTGCCTTATTCTTAATATCTGGCTTATGAATTGCGCAGGAAAGGGTTTTCCTCTTGACATTTTATAAATAATAACCGTATAATTATTCCCCAATAGTACTAACTATAAAAAACAGCAATACTTGTGAAAAAATTGAATATTAAATAGAAGTCTCTACAGAAAAAAATAATCCGAATGCACCCATTAGATTTTATATTAGGTTTCGTCTCAACAGACATGGGTATCGACCTCGGCACGGCAAATACCCTTGTTTGCATACCTGGACAAGGAATTGTATTATCGGAACCCTCTGTTGTAGCGGTGAAACCTGGAACGAATAAAGTTCTTTTAAATGGGAATGCAGTGGGAAACGTTGCCAAGTCCATGCTTGAAAAGGCGCCGAGCAGCATCTCTGTTATCCGTCCGCTCAAAAATGGCGTCATAGCAGACTTTGATATCACCGAGGCAATGCTCAAATATTTTATCACGAAGGTACATAAACGGAAATGGGGAGTCAGGCCCAGGATATTGATCGCCATTCCTTCTGGTATCACGGCCGTGGAGAAACGGGCGGTAGTCAATTCGGCTGAGCGCGCTGGCGCACGGGAGGTTTATCTTGTTTCTGAACCGAAGGCGGCGGCGATTGGCGTGGGTCTTCCGGTAGGTGAGCCTGTGGCCAGCATGGTGGTTGACATCGGGGGCGGGACTACAGAAGTGGCCGTTCTTTCACTTGGTGACATATTTACGCATGAAAGCCTCAGGATTGCAGGAGATGAGCTGGATGAATCTATCGTCCAATACATACGAAAAACCTATAATCTGGATATCGGACACCGCACCGCAGAGAACATAAAGATTGAAGTTGGTTCAGCTTATCCTTTGGAAGAAGAACTCACCATGGAAATCAGAGGGCGCGATGCTATTGCAGGTTTACCCAGGGCAACGACCATTACCACCGAAGAAATCAGAGAGGCGTTAAAAGAGCCGATTGACAGAATTGTAGGCGCTGTGAAGTCAACCCTTGAAAAGACGTCGCCAGAGTTGGCGTCGGACTTAATAACCAATGGTTTGGTGTTGGTGGGCGGAGGCGCATTAATCAAAGGGCTGGACAAACTATTGGCAGAAGAGACGGGATTGCCCGTCCAGGTAGGCAATGACCCCTTAACAGCCGTTGCAAGAGGGACGGGTTATCTCCTCGAAAATCTTGATTTATTTAAATCTGTTTTAAAGGATGAGGACATCCACTCCTAGTTTTATCAGTCTCATAAAAACCCCCCTTGCAACAATCGTTACCCTTTTAGCAATTTCCTTACTCTTGCTGTTTTTACCGCCCGAACTATCAAACAATGTAAAGATGACTTGTGTTGCCCCCGTCAGGCCTTTTCAATGGGCAACCTGTTTTTGCAGCAATTTAGCCAGTAATTTTTTAAATAAGGTTATTTCCGTTTGGCAGGATGCGCGCGTAAAAATACACATGGAAGAACAAGTCTGCCAATTTAAAAATAAAATTATCGAACAGCAGGACACCATTGAAAAATTGCAAAATAAATTACGCATCCTTTCAAAATTTCAGACAGAAAATAAAACTAGCAGGAAAAACCCGATACCGGCTGATATTATCGGATATGACACATCAAATTTCAGAAAAAGCATCACTGTTAACGCCGGCTCAAGGCATGGCGTAAAACCCAATGACATCGTCGTGTCAGATAATGCACTCGTTGGAAAGGTCATCACGGTAAGCGGGGGGAGTTGCGTTGTTCAACTCATTACGGACCCCGCATCGCGGATACCGGGAAGGGTTGTTCAAACGCGGGAACAGGTAATTGTTGAGGGGGACGCAACCGTCTTTTGTAAATTAAAATATGTGTCACGATGGGCAAAACTGAAAGCAGGAGACGACATTGTCTCTTCCGATATTGGTGGATTTTATCCCCCTTCCCTCCCAATTGCTACGGTAGTGGAAAATGAAGCTAAGGGTGGCGCTCTCTTTCAGTCGGTAAAGGTATTGCCGCGGGTAAATATTTCAAAAATCGAGAGCGTGCTGATTGTTCCGAATTAGGTTTGGTAATTTACTATACCTTGTTTCTGATATTTTGGATAAATACTTATGCGGTGGTTCACATTTTTTTGTATCCTGTTCTGCATCTCCATCTTCCAGTCAACCCTGCTATCCTGGATTAACTTTGGGTCGGCCGTACCCGATTTGTATTTTCCTTTAGTGGTATTTTATTCCTTTCTGACAGATGTAAAACGAAATACCATGGCGAATTGGTTCACAGGCCTGTCAAAAGATTTATTTTCGGAAGGAAGTCTCGGAATAAATTCCGTATTTTTTGTTGCCGTTGGCTTTCTTCTATGGTCCTTCAGGGAAATATTATTTCGGGGTCATTTGGTTACCCAGATCCTCGTCACATTCATCTTTTCGGTTATCTACAACGTACTTTACGCCGTTCACACCATGATCTCCTTTCGTTCTCTCAGTCTTTCAACCGCCCTGTGGACGACCCTTTTGTGCTCTTTCTATACGGCGATGCTTGTTCCTGTACTGTTTTGGATATTCAATAAATTTCAGCCTACCCGGAGGCTTTTTTTCAATCAAAGGTAAATAACGCATGTATCCCTTCCGTTTCAAGATTATCCTCATTATTTTTGTTTTGCTTTTTGCCGGTATCGTTGTTCGCCTTTTCCAACTCCAGATCATCGAGACCGATAAATATAAGGGTATCTCGAAAACCCGCCGTATCGCCACATATCCATTGGAATCAGTGCGGGGGGCTATTTTCGACAGGCATGGAAGAACCCTGGCCATGGACCAGCATACCTTTGATATATCCGTCAAATACATAAATCTGCTCTACTGCTCCATTCTGCATAATAATAAAACCATCTCGCGGATTTCTGAGATGGAAGTGCATAAAAAGACAGAAAAATCCTGCCTGGAATGCCATGAAAATTATGATGCATGGTTAAAAAAATTATCCCGGCTGTTGAATGTTTCACAGGCTAAATTGTTAGATCGTGCAAATAGCGCAATTGAGAAAGTGGAGAGGCTGAAGCAAAGCATGGAGAAAAAATACGGCAGGCCAATTCGTATCAAGGAGGAAACAGAGTTTTACCCCATTGCCCCTGATGTTGCATGGGAAAAGGTTATCCAGATAGAGATTAAACAAGATGATTTCCCGGACATACGTATTACCCCCAGGTCAAGAAGAGTTTATCCGGAACATGGACTCGCCTCGCACATCCTGGGGTATATAAGCAAGCTCAACGAGGATGAATGGAAAGCGCATAGTAACAACTGGAATAATTTTATTCTGGCTTCCAGCAGCGCCGGCAACGAAACGTCTTCACTCCTCTATGACGGGTATGCCGAAAACGACGATATCGGAAGGACTGGTGTGGAGGCGCAATATGAAGAATACCTGCATGGGCTGCGCGGTAAAAGATTTGAAGAAATCATTTGTAAAAATACCCAGATTGAAAAAACCGTGCTGGAAAGGCCTCCCGTGCCCGGAAACAACCTCTATCTCACTATTGACAGTCAAATTCAGGCACATGCAGAAAAATCCCTTGGCACCAATCGCGGCGCAATTATTGTTATGGACCCATGGACGGGAGAAATACTCGCCATGGCGAGCTACCCGCGCTTTAACCCCAACACCATCGACAAAGATTTTGGCAAGCTTATCAGGCATCCATCAAAGCCCTTTATCAATCGGGCAGTACAGAGCGCATTGCCCCCCGGGTCTATTTTTAAGCTTATTACAGCGGCCGCCGCCTTGAGTTCTAACTGCATAACTCCTCAAACCAGTTTTGATTGCCCGGGTTATACCGAATACAGAAATATCATTTTCCGGTGTTGGTCTAGCGCCGGACACGGATTAGTTGCCATAGAAGATGCTATCCCCTATTCATGCAACGTATTCTTCTTCGAGACCGCAAAGATATGTAGCGGAGATGCCTTATATACATGGGCAAAGCAATTCGGTATCGGCGGGAAGACGGGCATTGATCTCCCCCATGAAAAAAGCGGAAATATGCCCAAAATGGCTACTACAGCGTCTGCTATGAACGTTGCCATCGGGCAGGGGGCATTGCTTGCCACACCACTTCAGTTGATTCGTGCATACGCGGCTGTGGCAAATGACGGCACGCTTGTGCAGCCTCACGTGTTATTAAAAATTACCAATAGCAGAGGGGAGACGGTACGGACATTCCAGTCGGAGAATAAACAAAAGATTTCCATACAGCCTGCCATTATCAGTATCCTGCGTCTGGCTCTTCAGGATGTAATTACCCGCGGCACCGGCAAAGACAAAGGATTAGATATATACAAGACCGCCGGCAAAACAGGCACCGCTGAAACAGGGCGTCACAAAGACAACCACGCCTGGTTTGTCGGCTATGCCCCTTATGACAACCCGCGATACTGCTTTGCCATTCTTGTGGAGCACACTTCGGGTCATGGCGCAGACGTAGCAGTACCTATCGCCAGGGAACTTTTGTCGTATCTGTTTCCCGAAATGAATGAGGCATCGTAGGGTGCGCCCTGCGCACCATCTTTATTGCACCAAACCTCCCCTGGCAAAGGAGGTGTAGGGGGGTTGTAAAAAATTTACTAAAAAATGAAGATTTCACTCCGTAATACTATAAAAGGCAAAATAATAAACCGAAAATTCAAAGGACCAAAAATATTTTTTAGATTTTTCTCTGTATTTTTTATCTTGAATCTTTTATCTTTCTAAAGGGGCTAACTAATGAAAGGCATTATCTTAGCTGGCGGCAGGGCAACACGGTTGTATCCGGTGACAAAGGGCATTTGTAAACAATTGCTTCCTGTTTACGATAAACCAATGATTTATTATCCTTTATCAGTTCTCATGTTGGCAGGAATACGGGATATCCTGATTATATCAACCCCTGAGGCGCTTCCCAGATTTGCCGATCTGTTGGGTGACGGGAATGACTATGGAATAAAAATCTGCTATGCCGAGCAACAAGCGCCAAGGGGACTGGCAGATGCCTTTCTTGTTGGTGAGAAATTTATCGGCGACGATAGGGTCTGTCTCGTTTTGGGTGACAATATCTTTTTTGGCCACGGACTTTCAGATATGTTAAAAGAGGCTGTTGCCCAAAATACAGGAGCCACCGTCTTTGGTTATTACGTAAAAGACCCGCAGCGATACGGCGTCATTGAATTTGATAATAATAACAACGTGATCTCCATCGAAGAAAAACCCATAAATCCAAAATCAAACTGGGCAGTTACGGGACTCTATTTTTATGATACTACCGTAGTCGAAGTGGCAAAGAGAGTCAAACCATCAGGAAGGGGCGAGTTGGAGATTACCGACGTCAATAATGCGTATCTGCTAAAAAAACAATTAAAAGTCCAGTTGATGGGACGAGGATATGCCTGGCTCGACACGGGGACGTACGATTCGTTAATTGACGCCTCCCTCTTTATAAAAACCATAGAGGAGAGACAGGGGCTTAAAATAGGCTGTATCGAAGAGATCGCCTACCGGATGGGTTATATTGGCGCCAGCCAGGTGAAAAGATTCGCAGACCAGATAAATACCAGTTACGGTGAATATTTAAGAAAAATATTACAAGAGGGATAACCTATGCCTTTCTCCTTTAAAAAATTAGAGCTACCTGACGTAATACTCATTGAACCGAAGATTTTCCGTGATTCCAGGGGCTTTTTCGCCGAAATTTATAAATATCCCGATTTTTCTCAATGCGGCATAACAAAACACATCGTTCAGGTCAACTACTCGAAATCTGAAAAAAACGTGCTGAGGGGACTTCACTATCAGAAAAATCCTATGTCACAGGGAAAGATGGTGCGGGTGATAGCCGGTGAAATTTTTGATGTTGCCATAGATATAAGGCACGGCTCACCCTATCACGGGAAATGGGTCGGCGAAACATTGTCGTCTGAGAATAGGAAAATGCTTTATATCCCCGAGGGATTTGCACATGGATTTTGCGTGCTCTCTGATAAAGCGGAAATCACCTATCAATGCACTGATATCTATTCTCCGGAGCACGAAAGAGGAATTCTCTGGAATGACCCGGATTTAAACATAAAATGGCCTATCGAAAAGCCCCTTTTATCTGAAAAAGATGCCGGATTTCCTTTGTTGAAGGAGGCCGATAATAATTTTATTTACAGCAAAAAATGAATTTTCAGAAAGGTAACGCAGGCTTCCGGCCTGCTTGTCTTTTTTATGCAGACTGAAAAGCCTGCGCTGTAGATTAGCCCGTTCGTGGTTAATTTAAACGATAGATTGTCGATTTTATAGACTCCTTTACTTAACGCCCGGCCAGAACGAGCCGGAAAAGAAAATCTTCATATTTCTCTCACACTAAACCACTAAGACACAAAGAAATACATAAAAAAATTCATAATGAATATCGAACAAAATATTCTTTTTTCAATCTTTGTGGCAACCTTTTTGCTTTTTTAAACATCTGCCGAGCCATCAATTAATTGCATCAAGTGTGTTTAATTTTTTCAACCTCACTTGGTATATTGCCTAAAAGGACAACATATTAAGATGGTAGATTGGACGAAGATTGTAGAGTCACACGTTATCAGGACATTCCGGAAGATTAGTTATAAGTGGTGGGGAATTGATGTTCAGTTTTATGATGAGCATGGCGCCTGCAAAAATGCCGGCTCGTGTTTCCACAACCCCCTCTGCAATGCAATCCATTCAAAACCAAAGGGTGTTAAGCTTTGCAATCAAACCTATCTGAAGAGTCTGAAAAAATTCAGGAAAAATCAGGAGGCTTTTTTTTATCAATGTTTTGCCGGCCTACAAGGATTTGCAGTTCCCATCCTGGTAAAACAAAAATATGTGGGCGCCATGATAGTATCCGGTATCCAGGCATGTGAAATTAACGATCCGACACAAAAGCGGTATAGAGATGCGCTCATTGAGCTCGGCTTCGATAGCATGGAGCTAGACTGCTGCTATGAGAATCTGCATGTAATAGACCATTTAAAGAAGGAATCTTTGTCCGATTTTATAAAACTTGTAGCCGAAGATGTCGTAGCCTTTTACGAATACTTACAGGAAAATGTGGATGTTGCAAAAAAACAATTCTTTCTCCTGGAAGGCATGTATAAAGAAAAGTACAAGGGAATCATCGGAACCAGCCCGGCAATGAAAAGGGTGTTCGAAACCCTGGGACTCATTGAGCGGAGCGAAAGCCCTGTTTTAATCGAAGGGGAAAGCGGGACGGGAAAAGAACTCATAGCGGCAGCCATACATTACAATAGCCCGCGCAAGGACAAAATCTTTGTTATTCAGAATTGCTCTGCGTTTACCGACACCCTTCTCAATTCAGAATTATTTGGACACGAAAAAGGCGCCTTTACCGGAGCCCTTTGCGAAAAGAGTGGTTTGTTCGAGGTTGCAGATAAAGGCACATTATTCCTTGATGAGATTGGTGATATGAACATAGAAATCCAGGCAAAGCTCTTGCGGATACTGGAAGACGGGTCGTTTTACCGGGTTGGGGGCGTAGGACAAAAAAAGGTAAATGTCAGAATTGTTGCCGCAACAAATAAAGGATTAACAGAAATGGTTAATAATGGCCTCTTCAGGAAAGACCTCTTTTACAGGATTAACACGATTCAAATAATACTTCCGCCGCTCAGAGAGAGGAAGGAAGACATTCAAACCCTGATCGATTACTTTTTAGACTATTATACCGTAGCCCGTAATGAAGAGAGGAAGGGAATGTCTCAAGGGGCGAGAGAGCTATTATTAGCCTATCATTGGCCAGGTAATATCCGTGAACTGAAAAACCTGATTGAGCGGTTAATCCTTTTATCCGGCGACTGCAAGACTATTGAGATCGGCCATGTCCCCAAAGAAATCCTGACAGACACGTATCCCGGATTACATACTCATGGTTACATCAAGCCCGTCAAACTCGCTGATGCGCTCAAGTCGCTTGAAAAAAGTTTAATCGGTGAGGCATTAAAGCGGGCGCAGTGGAACAAAACCCATGCGTCTGCAGCGCTCGGAATCAGCCGCGCAAGCCTGAACAACAAGATCGTGGAATTCAATATTCAGACCGATCCAAATCCTGATAAAGTGTAAGAAAAATTACATTCCGCCGTTAGAATCCTGACGGTTGCATTATCTACTGAATTTGCAACAACTTGTCAATTGGTTTTCATCGATCGCATAATAACTTACCGTTAGATTCGTAACGTTACGCCTTGTATTTTCACCTTCCAAAGACATCCAGGAAAAACTGCAACTCTTGCCTCATTAGACAATTATGATTTATTTTTATATTTAATGCATCCCTGGTTTCATTTTTGCTAATTACCTATTACAAGGACAAGGACAAGGACAAGGACAAGGACAAGGACAAGGACAAGGACAAGGATAAAGATAAGGATAAGGACTGATTATTTTCAGTGTTTTTTCCCGTAACTATTTAGCGAATGTGAGGGCGGGAGAAAATATTTTCTTGGAATAGACAAGAGCCGATAGGGAAGAGTGGCAAGCGGGAAAATCCCGAAGGGATGACATGGTTATAGGGAGAAAAACGCACCACAATAATCAACCCCGCAGGGGTGAATTTCGACAAAAAAATGATACCATGCCCCCTGCGCGGTTAACCATAATTGCATAGCGCAGCATGCCGTGGGAATCGCTGTAGAGACGCACGGCTGTGCGTCTCTACATTTAATATTTTCAATGAAGAATACGATCGTGCCGGATACGAACCAAATAGTTCCTGCGGGCAATCCAAAGATAGAAGTTTTTGAGATCATTGGCGGGTTAAGCGGTAATAGGGCATTGGAGATTCAGTTCAGCCTATACAGGTGTTTAGACGAAGGGAAGTGTTATCAGGTTATCGACCTGGAGCACGTAAATCAGATTGATGGGCTAGGGATTGCGATACTTGAAAAATTTCTGTCTCGCGGTTTACAGATTCGGCTCATCAATGTTAAGCCGGAGATAAAATCGGTCATAAGGATGGCAAAAAAAGATTCATTATTCCAGATCATATATAACGAGAAGGACCGAAACAGCGCCGTTTCCTTATTTGAAAAAGATATCGCACAAAAGAAGATTATACCCGGTGATAGCGTGTTTAAAAAAAGACATCATATCCGGATTAACACCTCTTTCCCCGTAGAATTTAAGTTTCGGAGAAATCGTGAGACCATCTCAGGCAGGGCAAATATCCTGAACCTGAGCGAGGGGGGCGTTCTGGCAGGCGGCATTGTTGTCATGAAAGAAAATACCGAAGAGCCTGTCCGTTATCCGGGGATGGTTGAACAGGATATTTGCGATATGAAGTTCAAACTCAACGGCGATTCGACCTCATTAGTTATGCAGGGGAGATGTGTCAGGGAGTTTATACAGGAGAATTCGGTATATGCAGGGATACGCTTCAAAGACATACGTCACGATCAGAAAGAAACTATTCGGTTCTTTGTGAATGCGCATAGATAACTTTACCGGGACATGGTGTTGTAGAGCGACGAGCCGCGTCGCCCTACGGACAAAAAGTCGCAGAAGACATAATTTAACGTATAGGAATTTCAATCTTCTCTGCTACTTTACTTTTACGAATGAACCTAAATTTTCGAGTCAGCAAGGAGTTAGTAATTGAACTTTGCAGTCAAGAGAAAATATGCACAATTCCAGTTTATCGCACTTACTATCGCCGGATTGCCTGAACCATCCATTGCCATTGCTGCGACTAGGGCTGGTGGTTTAGGTGTTCTCGACCTCGAGTATACCAGCGATGTCCATATGGCCAAGGATAATATCGAAAAAATGGTGAGTAAAGCCAGGGGGCGTTATGGCATCAAATTGAATGGTAGTGATGATGCTTTCATCGCCAAGCTGATATCGGAACTCCCTGAATGCATAGAGGTTGTGATTCTCACTGGAGGTGACCCTGAACACACCAAAAAATTCATTGGTGAATTTCATCGTCAGAATAGGAAAGCACTGATAGAAGTTACTTCTCTCGATCAAGCGAGGTCCGGGGAAAGGTTGGGAGTGGATGGATTAATAGCCAAAGGGAATGAGGCTGCAGGGATTGTTGGGGAGAAAACTTCATTTATCCTTCTCCAGCAAACAATCTCACAAATAAACGTGCCTGTATTTGCACAAGGAGGTATAGGATTGCATACTGCTGCGGCCTGTTACGCAGCAGGGGCAGCTGGTATTGTTTTATGCACACAGTTGATTTTATCACGTGAGTCCCCCTTATCAGATGACGTTAAGATGAATATAGGCAGAATGAATGGCGGTGAAACCAAGTTGTTTGGAGTAAATACAGGTGCCTCATGTAGACTCTATATTCGTCCCGGTTCTCACTATTTAGATGATCTGCGGAAAGGAGAGATGTCTTCAGAGAGCAATCATACCCAAGTTCACCAAAAGCAGAGTGAATGGCGGAAAATCATTCAGAAGCACCTCTCCTGGAATAACACCAAGAACCCCCTGTGGCTACTAGGACAGGACGTAGCCTTTGCAGCAACTCTTGCTAAAAGATATGGTACAGTCGGCTCAATTTTCCAAGCAATCAGGAAGGCTATCAATGAACATATCAAAATAGCAAAGACAACTGCGATCCTTCAAAAGGACTCCCCATTGGCGAGGTCTCATGGTACCCCCTATCCCATTGTCCAGGGTCCCATGGCGCGCATTACTGACAGCCCAGCATTTGCTTCTCAGGTGGCAAAGGGAGGCGCCCTGCCTTTTATGGCGTTAGCGAAACTCAGGGGAAAAGAGATTGAAACTATCCTCCGGGAAGTAAGAGAATCGCTGGGTAATCGCCCGTGGGGAGTTGGAATACTAGGCTTTAATAAAGAAAATCTTATCAGAGAACAAGTGGAAGCGCTGAGTTCCTTTTCTCCCCCCTTTGCAATCATTGCAGGGGGCCTTCCCAATCAGGTTTCACTATTGGAGTCACGTGGAATAATTACGTATGTCCATGCGCCTTCACCTGACATTCTCGATATATTTCTGCAAGCTGGTGCAAAGCGATTTATTTTCGAGGGAAGCGAATGTGGTGGACATATTGGTCCAAGATCAAGCTTTGTTCTCTGGGAAATCATGACAGAAAAACTCCTGGAGACTTTGAAAACTTCTGATACTTTCGATCAATACCACATCTTGTATGGTGGAGGAATTCATGATTCTCTTTCTGCCTCGATGGTAGCTGTGATAGCTGCTCCTCTGGCACGACTTGGAATGCGTATCGGAGTGATCATGGGAACGGCATATCTTCTCACTTCTGAAGCAGTTGAGTCGAAAGCAATTGTAGCGGGATATCAAAAGAATGTGATCGACTGTTTAAAAACCTTAGTTCTTGAGTTCTCTCCCGGTCATGCTGTCCGGTGTTGTGATACACCCTTTGCCAGGAAATTTGAAGCAAAAAGAAGGGAACTATTGGAACAAAAAGCCCCTGTAAAAAAAATGTCCGCAATCCTCGAACAGATGGTTTTGGGGAAGGCTCGTATTGCTGCTAAAGGTCTATCGAGAGATATTGATAAGGAACAGCATAGAACAGAGCCATTACTCGTTCCCGTTGACAGCACAAGACAGCATGAAGAAGGACTCTATATGGTGGGTCAACTTGCAGCGCTACATGACCGAATCTGTACGATCAGCGGTCTGCATGAAGAGATAACGACTAAGGCTTTCGCGAATTTGGCCGCATTACTTCCCCATGAAGCCGGCGCAGAAATGCAGAAGACAAATCCTTCCAATATCGCCATCATTGGTATGGCGTGTGTGTTTCCGAAGGCTGGAAATATCGGGATTTATTGGGAAAATATTTTAAATAAGACACATGCAATAACTGAGATTCCGTTCAGCCGGTGGGACTGGCGTCTGTACTACGATAAAGATAGACATGCTAAGGACAAAATCTATTCCAAGTGGGGTGGATTTATCGATGATCTGACATTTGATCCTACTCTTTACGGAATGCCTCCAAAGTCTATCGAATCCATAGATCCAATGCAGTTGATGGCTTTGGAAGTTGCTCGACGTGCCCTGGTGGATTCCGGTTATGAAGATAGAGAGTTTGATCGAGAAATGGCATCGGTCATTATCGGTGCCAGTGGTGGAACCGGGGATGTAGGCATGCAATACGGGCTACGTGCTGAGTTGCCAAGGTTCCAAGGCGATCTTCCCAGTGAAGTTGCAGGGCGCTTGCCAGAGTGGACGGAGGATACTTTCGCAGGTATACTGCTTAACGTTATTTCCGGACGAATTGCCAATCGCCTCAATTTGGGCGGTGTGAATTTTACTATCGATGCAGCTTGTGCATCTTCATTAGCCGCAATATATCAAGGAGTCAACGAGTTGGTTTCGGGCCGAAGCAACCTGGTTATAGCCGGTGGTGTTGATACGGTACAGGGACCTTTTAGTTATGTGTGTTTTAGTAAGACCCAGGCGTTGTCTCCTCGTGGTCGCTGTTGCACCTTTGATGCTACTGCAGATGGGATTGTGATCTCTGAAGGCATTGCGATGATAGTGCTAAAGCGGCTTGAAGATGCCGAACGCGATGGTGACTGTATTTATGCAGTAATCAAGGGAATTGGTGGCAGTAGCGACGCGAAAGCAAAAGGATTGACGGCTCCACTTCCTAAAGGCCAGTTGCTTGCTATGCGTCGCGCTTATGAACAGGCAGGTTTTGGTCCGGGTACCATCGACCTGTTTGAAGCCCATGGTACGGGAACAGTTGTTGGTGATACTGCCGAGTTGGAAAGCACCACAAGCTTACTCAAGGAAGCAGGGTGTAAACCGCATCAGGCCGTGATTGGCTCAGTTAAAACGCTAATTGGTCATACAAAAGCAACAGCTGGAGTTGCCGGCTTGATAAAAGCAACCCTAGCACTGTACCATCATATTTTGCCACCGCATTATGGCGTAAGTCAGCCGAATCAGGCGCTTCAACGGATGTTCACCCCATGACAAAAAACAAAAAGGCTGTAAAAGCCTTATATTTACTGGTTATTTCGGCGAACAGGAAGTTTTTTTCTCGTGACCACAC
>JABWAQ010000180.1 GCA_013360945.1 Candidatus Brocadia sp. | reverse complement strand
ATATACCAGTAACATTGACTCCCTGGAGATTAAAGCGTTCGTGATTAATAACCATACAAAATATAATAGGTATGTCCGTAAATTGATCTTTTACGATCGTTGCGGCAAGGATTCCTACTGCTAAGATAAGATCGGGTTTGAATTTCTTACCCTTGATATTTTGGATAATTCTTTTACCCTCCTCTGCATCTCCGTTCAGGTTATACATTGCCCGTATGGAGATGTTTTTCCCTTTACATCCTTCTTGAAAACCCTTAACAGCTTCATCGTAAGCTACAATTTGTTGACTTTGAATAATGATGACAGTGTTTTCTTTTGCAATCGCTGGGGAAGTATGGAATGAGATTTGGAAAAGAAAGGTGATGATATACCAAAATACTATGAGTATTCGAATACTAAGGTATTTGTTATATTTTTGCATCGTTCTTTGGTATTGTTCAAATGATTAAGTGCTTTACCGATTTATTACTCCAACTGTAATAATAATATGTGATACTATTGTACGATGCTTGTAATTGAATTCTCATATACTTACTCTCAATTATTCTAAATAGGTATCCACAAATATATTGAAATATAGATTTGGTTTGTAGTTTGCTAAAGAGTCAGAAATCTTGATTAATAGGTAATAATTATATTCTGCCGTGCTAAAGTTGATAACTCAATCCAACAAAAAATGTCCTTCCCGGCCGAGGAAGATCATCCGGTATGCGGGTAGGCCCCGGGTCACTGTAATCTTTATCAAGAATATTGAATACCGTCCCTTGCACTTCCATGGTCTTAAAGAATTCCCTTCCAATGATAGAGAAATTAAGGAGTGCATAAGCTGGTAGATCGTCTCTTGGGTCAGTATCAATCCTTGAGCGTCTTCCGCTAACAAAAGTACTTATATTAGTATTTATGTACTTCCAGTGATGTACATTTATACCAAAATTACCTTTATGTTGTGCAACAAATGGCAAGTCGTTTCCTTCGTTATCTTCTGGATTTTGAAAGGTATAATTCATAAAGATGTAATTGCTTGCACTAATATCCACCTTAGTTTCCATCTCAATACCCTGAACATGGGCATTGGTAAGATTTTCAAAACGTGAGGAACCAGAGATGTCACGTTGCAGAGCAATAAGATCTTTAATATCGTTGTAAAAATAATTAACACTGCTGGTAACATATTTATTAAATTGGTAACTTAATCCAACCTCGTATGTCCTTATTTTTTCTGGGTCCAGGTCCTTATTTCCAATACCAATTTGGAACATCTCATAAAAGCTTGGTGCCCGGAATGCCTCCCCATAAAGAAGTTTTAGTGATGCATTTTTCAAAAATGCCCATGTTAAGCCAGCTCGTGGACTTGTTGCATTGCCAAAATCATTGTATCGATCATGTCTTACACCAAGGGTGAGATTCAGAGTATCAGTAATATCCCAAGTATCCTGAAGATAAACGGAAAATATTCTTCGTGTGATATCGGGTAAAAAGGAAAATGTATCAGAAAAATCTTCGATATCAGGTAATGGAGCTCCTGTGACTTGGTCGAAATTAGCGAGAAAGTGGTTATCGGATTGGTTGATCAACCGGTATTCCAGCCCCAGGGTAATAATATTTCCATCAAACAATGTGTAATCAAGGGGAACCTTTGTACCTACAATCCTTTCAATTCCCTTAACGATAAAAATTTGTCCATCAGGGTAAATCGTAAGCTCCTCTGTTCCATCGTTATTTATGTCTGTAGGAAAGATAGTGTTTTCTGGGAATGCTTCGAACTTGCTATTACTATCAAATTGATCATAATAGGCCCTTGGTCTCAAAGTAAATCTTTCCTCCAGGGTTTTTTTATATCCTACCTCTCCAAATACATAATTATCTTCAAGGTCAGATTCATCATTTAAGGAGAGACCTCCGCCAAGAAAGGGTTCGCGATTCTTGTTGCTGTACCACCCCTGGAACCATAAATCCTCATAAGTAACTTTCAGGTTCAAGTCATATTCTTGCCTTCCATCATGTACCCTTCCAGGGGCTTGTGAGGCTGCAGACCCAAAGAGGTTATCAAGTGCTGTCTGAAAATCACTCCTGACAATGCCATCAAATCCAGTAGTTTGTCTGTAATGAGCCATTCCGGAGATATTAACCTTTCCATACCTATCGCCAAATACAACATTTTCCTCATAGGTATCGAAGCTTCCGTTTCAAGACCTTCTGCCACGGCAGTATCTATAAAAGAGATATTTTCACTGGCGTGAGAATTCGCCTCTGCCATTTGAGATGTTTCAGTATCTTTGGCGAGGGTTATGGAAGGATCTAAGGCAGCAAGGTTTAACAAACTACAAAGGTTGAAGAAAAAAAACAACAATCCTTTTTTGTTGCTTAACCTTTCAGACAGGGAAAGTCTCCTAATTAACCCATAAAATATTTAATACATGGATTTTTATTAAATTTGCTTTTAATTCATAACTGGAGACAATAAATGCATTTCCTAATTACCAAATTTATTATTCTATGTCAAGTATTCTTTCGTGAATTTATGAGGACGGTATTACTTCTTTTTTGTAAAAGTATATGATGTAAAATAAGGTTGTATAAACAAAGGCTGAATTTGTCTTACAGTAAATTTACCTTGCATTTTTATTCATGTTGGGATAACTTAAATAAATCTCATGAAATGTTTATTACCAGGATGGTAAATTACCTATTCAGTTTATAAGATTTAGCATCAGCAAGAGTACCTGGTTGATTACTGAATACCATGGAATTCGTATTCAACCAACCACCAACCTGCCTGTGCGTTGTACCTGTAATGTATTTTATCTTTACAAGCAGATTTCGATTCGATACGGAGAAAATTTTTCTAACAATCAAGATTGGTCCTTTTTCTTTATGGTTTTTGTCATTGAGAATCTCAAAGAATCCGATGTAGAAACAACTATAGGCCTTTTCCATAGTAGTATAAATGAATTACATGCTGAGAGCCAGGAGGTTGAACGCCTGCACTTTAAGGATAGGTATCCTGTGGAAGAGGTTAAGATGCGACTCAATAATAAAGACTGTATTTATCTCGTTGGCAAAGAAGATGGAAAGATTGTAGGTTTTCTATTTGCCTGGGTTTCAGAAGGTGTAGGTAATATTCATTGGATGGGCATAGACCCAGGATATAGAAAGAAGGGATACGGGGATAAAATCTTACAGGAGACCCTGAGGCTCTTCATGGAAAGAGGTTGTTATGAGGCAAAGCTATTTACCTATCCTTCTGAGAAAGCAGCGTATCATCTTTTTCAAAAGCACGGATTTAAAGAGATAGCTTTTATTGATGATCGATTTTTTGGTGTGAATATTATTCTTATGGTG